>CAILKC010000089.1 GCA_903834675.1 uncultured Victivallales bacterium
ACCGCCGGCAGTGAAAGCGGCGTCGACGGGCCGCGTCCGCGGCCCTCTGCCGCACGCACTCCATGTCGCGCGACGGCCAGGCTGAGTACTGGGGTGCCATGATGGAAGCGGTCGACTCAGCTGCAACTGCGTATCCTGCCCCAACGGGGCTGCGTACCCAAGCCCAGGGTTGGCCGCGGCGTCGGCCTACCCTGGGTGAGCAAGGCAGCAAACCCAGTCTACCCCAACGGGGTTGGGGGATGGTGCCAAGACGCACCCCCGTTGGCGTAGGAGGCCATGACCACATGTGACCCAGGGTAGCGGCACCATGGCCGCAACCCTTACCAGGTTCACCCACGGCATGTGCCCGGATTGCATCCGCAAGTATTACCCGGAGATGGACGCAGAGGAGCTGGGCGTATGAGTCCGGCCGTGGAACAGATCGAGATCGCGCTGCTCCTGGAAGGGGTGTTCCGGCAGGGCGGTTACGACTTCCGCAGTTACGCGTCGGCGAAGGTACGGGCCTGGGCCTGGCCACCGTCTACGGCATCGTGCGACAGAACCACGGGTTCGTCTGCGTCTACAGCGAGCCGGGGCAGGGCATGACCTTCAGGATCCACCTCCCCCGCTGCCCCGCCGCCCCGCCGCACTCGCACGGGTACTCGTATCCAGCCAACGGTGGGTTATTTTCCGCCTTGGCTGGGGGCGTCGGCGCTGGCACGTAGGGAGCTGGCACGCGCCAGGATACCGCCAGTGGGGCGTCGTCTCCTCGTCCTTCCTGCGTCGAGCTTGGGCGTTGGAGGGGGTTCCAGTCCCGACAAGTAGTCCAATCAAGGCCAATATTGATTTCTTAAAACGTTATTCAGAAGGTAGTTACATGAATGACATCGGGCACCAACAGGCGAGTCTGTACCACCCAGAAAACTCAAGCGGGCATCCCCGGTCGCGCCGGATTGGCGTGGCGAGGTGCCGTGGGTTCTGGGTATGCGCCCTGATGCTGGCCAGCAGCGCTCAGGCGATCACCTTCAGCGCCGACACGCGCCTCGATGGCGGGAACGCGACCTATGACGGCGCCGACATTGTGGTGAGCAACTGCACGCTGACGGTTGACGGTCCACACGCATTCAACAGCCTTACGGTGGTTGCCGGCGCTGTGGTCACCCACTCAGCGGCGACGCCGAGCCAGGAGTATTCCTTGGAGCTCACGATTGCGGGCGCTCTGACGATTGACGCGAGTGCCAAGATCGATGTCAGCGGCCGCGGCTACCTGCCGGGCCGGACCGCAGGCAATGCGACGGTGGGGGGTGCCACCGGCCGAGCGAGTGGTTCCTATGGCGGGCTTGGGGACGGGCTCAACGGGATCAGGAATCCGGTCTATGGCGACTACCGCGATCCCAACGAACCCGGGTCCGGTGGCGGCCCAGACAACGCGGCCGGCTCAGGCGGTGGATTGGTGCGGATAGCGGCCCACAACGCCCAGATTGACGGCGCGATCCTCGCCAACGGCGGGAGTGGCGGCCACGCCAGCGCTGGCTCAGGCTCCGGGGGCGGTATCCGGCTGGAGGTTGTCACTCTCCGTGGCAGCGGCCGACTGGAGGCCAATGGCGGAACCCCGACGGAATACGGCGGTGGCGGCGGCGGCGGACGCGTGGCGGTCTTCTACGCGACGCTCGATGGTTTCGATGTCACCAACCGGGTGACGGCGCACGGGGCCCCCGGCGGCTCAAGCTGGGGTGGGGCTGGATCCGTCGGCACGGTTTACCTCAGGCAAACCGACTCCCTCGGTACACTATTGCTGACCAACCATGGCACCACGGTTGGCCTGTGGACTCCGCTGGGCGGTGCGACCGAGACGGTTTTCCAGGTGGACAACCTGGTGATCTCGGGAGCTGGCGTGGTTGCGGTGACCGCCAGCGGCTGCCCGATTGAGGCTAGTTCGGTGACGATCACAGATGGGGCGGTGCTGACCCAGCCGCTCAGCACCGCCAGCCAGAGTCACTCGTTGCAGATGACGGTTGCGGCGGCTCTGCGGATCGACGCGACCGCCAAGATCGACGTCAGCGGGCGCGGGTATTTGCCCGGTCGCACGGCAGGCAACAGCACGGTGGGGGGAGCGACCGGCCAATCGAGTGGCTCCCACGGCGGGCTTGGGGATGGGCTCAACGGGACCCGAAACCCGGTCTATGGCGACTACCGTGACCCCAGTGAACCTGGCTCCGGCGCCGGCCCGGTCAATGTGGCGGGTTCCGGCGGCGGCTTGGTGCGAATTACGGCCAACCGCGCGCAGATTGACGGCGCCATACTCGCCAACGGCGGGAGCGGCGGCTGGGGCAGCGGCGGTTCCGGCTCCGGCGGCGGCATCCGCCTGGATGTGGTTACGCTCAGTGGCGGCGGGAGAGTGGAAGCCAATGGCGGGACGCCGACGGAGTCCGGTGGCGGTGGCGGCGGCGGGCGCGTGGCAGTCTACTACACGAGCCTCGACGGTTTCGGGGTTGCCAACCAGGTGACGGCACACGGGGCCCGCGGCGGCTCAGGTTGGGGAGGGGCTGGGGCGGTGGGGACGGTTTACCTCAGGCAAACCGGCTCCCTCGGTACCCTCCTGCTGACCAACCATGGCACCACGGTTGGCCTATGGACTCCGCTGGGCGGTGCGACCGAGACGGTTTTCCAGGTGGACAACCTGGTGATCTCGGGAGCTGGCGTGGTGGCGATGACAGCCAGCGGCTGCCCGCTGGAAGCCAACTCGGTGACGATCACCGATGGGGCGGTGCTGACCCAGCCGCTCTCCACCGCCAGCCAGGGTTACTCGCTGCAAATGACCATCGCCGACGCCCTGACGATTGACGCGACCGCGAAGATCGACGTCAGCGGTCGCGGCTATCTGCCCGGTCGGACCGCCGGCAACAGCACGGCGGGGGGCGCAACCGGCCAATCGAGTGGCTCCTATGGCGGGCTTGGGGATGGGTTCAACGGGACCCGAAACGCGGTCTATGGCGACTACCGTGATCCCAATGAACTCGGCTCCGGTGGCGGCCCAGTCAATGTGGCGGGTTCCGGCGGCGGCTTGGTGTGCATCACGGCCAACCGCGCGCAGATTGATGGCGCCATCCTCGCCAACGGCGGGAGCGGCGGCTGGGGCAGCGGCGGTTCCGGCTCCGGCGGCGGCATCCGCCTGGATGTGGTTACTCTCCGTGGTGGCGGGAGAGTGGAAGCCAATGGCGGGACGCCGACCGAGGCGGGTGGCGGGGGCGGCGGTGGCCGGGTGGCGGTCTACTACACGAGCCTCGACGGTTTCGGGGTTGCCAACCAGGTGACCGCACACGGGGCCCGCGGCGGCTCAGGTTGGGGCGGGGCTGGGGCGGTGGGGACGGTCTATCTCCGGCGCTCAGGAGACCCGGGCGGCGAACTGCGGATCGTCAGTCACGGCAGCGCCGCGGGCGCCTGGACCCCGCTCGGACTGCCAGGCCAGACGGTGGCCGATTACGGAACCGATAGCATCGTGGTGTCCGGCGCTGGGGTGGTGGTCATTCCGGAGCACGATATGCCGGTGCGTGCCAATGGCCTGACGCTGCAGGACGGCGCCTGGCTGACGCATCAATACTGCACCGCGAGCCAGACTTTCCGCGTGGACCTGAGGGTCAACACGCTGAATCTGGAGGCGACCGCGAAGATTGACGTCAGCGGTCGCGGCTATCTGCCCGGTCGGACCGCCGGCAACCGCACGGCGGGGGCCGCGACCGGCCAATCGAGTGGTTCCTATGGCGGACGTGGGGTGGCCCTCAACGGGACCAGCAATCCACTCTATGGCGACGAGCGCAATCCCCTTGAACTCGGGTCCGGCGGCGGCCCGGTCAATACGGCGGGGTCCGGCGGGGGCTTGGTGCGGATCACCACCGGGAGCGCCCAGATTGACGGCGCCATCCTCGCCAACGGCGGGAGCGGCGGCTGGGGCAGCGGTGGTTCTGGCTCGGGCGGCGGCATTCTCCTCAATGTGGGCCTGCTCAGTGGACGGGGCCAGCTCGCGGCAAGAGGCGGGACCTCGACGGAGGGCGGTGGCGGTGGCGGTGGCGGGCGCGTCGCGGTCCATACCTGGGGCGTCATGACTTTCCCTGTCTCCAACCTCAGCGCCCATGCGGGCACTGGCCCCAACGGCCCGGGCCAGCCCGGCAGCGTCTTCAGCGGCGCCACGCCCTTTTTTGCCTGGGAAGAGTCGAGTGCTCTTCTCCATGGTTCGGCCGAGATCGCCTGGTATGCACTGTGTGTCGCCCCCAACACGGTCACGGCGGAGCTCGCGGCGTTTCGTGAAGCTAACGCCTATCCTATTGCGGCAGAACTTAATGCGACTGGAAGTGCGAGCTGGGACACGACCCGCGTCAGCGACGGGACCTATGCACTGCGGGCGCTTTTCCGTAACGGCTCGAACGCGGTGGTCGGCGAGTTGCAGCGCGAGGTCGCGGTGATCAACGAGTGGGTCATCTGGCACGCGGGCGTGATTCCCACCGACGAGACCTGGGTGGCCGGCACCGTCCACGTCATAGACCGGAGCGTGATCATCCCCAGCGGCGTGACGGTGACGATCGAGCCGGGGGCCGTCGTCAAGTTCGCTCCGGGCACCGGCATCAGCATCCTGACCGGGGGTACCCTCAACGCGCTGGGCACACCTGCCGCGCCAATCGTCTTGACCTCGCTGGCGGACGACAGCGCCGGCGGCGACACGAACCTGGATGGAGATCAGTCGTTGCCCAGGCCGGGGGATTGGGCCGGGGTGGCGGGGTCAGGCGGACAGTTCAATCAAACTGCTGATACCGACATCCGCTACATCTCGCAGACCCACGGCGGGACCCTGGCGGCGGCGGAATCCTGGCTGGGATCCTATGTCCATCGGGTGACCAGCGTGCTGGTTGTTCCCAGCGGCGTTACGCTCACCATCAATCCCGGGGCGGTGGTGAAGTTTGCGGCCGGCACCGGGATCACGGTCGCGGCGGGTGGGACCCTGAACGCCTGGGGCACGGTGGCGCAGCCGATCGCGTTCACCTCGCTCAGGGATGACACGCTTGGCGGTGACAGCAATGGCGATGGCGATGCCACCGCGCCGGCCGCGGGCGACTGGAGATCCCTGCGCTTCGAGGGGGCAGCCACGGCCAGCCTGCGACAGGCTGATGTCCGTTACGGCGGCAACTCGATCTTCAACATCTACGGGGCCGGTGGGATGATCGAAGCGAGCGGCGGCACGCTGCTGCTGGAGGCCTGCCGGGTCAGCGAGTCACTGAAAGACGGCGTCCTCAGCGGCAGCGCCACCACGATCCGTAACACCGTCGTCGCCGCCTGCGACCGCGGCGTCGTGGCCTGGGGCGACATGCAGCTCAGCAACTGCACCCTCGACAACAATCGCCAGGGCGCGGTTGAGCACGGCGGCACCCTGACCCTCCGCAACTGCATCGTTTCGCACAGTCCGCAATTCGGGGTATTGCATGACTGGGGCACCGAGCGGGTGACGGTCACCAACTCGGATGTCTGGAACCCGGGCGCGGTCAACTACCGCGGCACCGCGGACAAGACCGGCCAGAACGGTAATCTCGCCGTGGACCCGAAGTTCAAGAACGCGGTTGCTGGCGACTACCGGCTCGACTACCACTCCCCGTGTATCGATGCCGCGGATGGCGTGGCGGCGCCAGCGACGGACTTCATGGGCGCCCCGCGCTACGATGATCCGCGCAGCCCCAACACTGGCACCCCCACCACCGACGGCGCCTATGCCGACCTGGGTGCCTTCGAGTTCGTCGAAACCGCGACGTCCGAGGTCGATCTGCTGGGCACCGCGGTGAGCGGTCCAGCGGCGGTGGTGGCCGGGGCCTCGGCCATTGTGTTCTGGGAGGTGGTGAACACCGGCAGCGGCCGGGCGATCGGTCCGTGGCATGATGCCATCAGCCTGGTCCCCGTCTCGGGCGCCGGGGAACCGATCTGGGCTGCCGAGGTCCTGGTTGGTCAGGGCGTCGTCCTGGGACCGGGCCAGAGCTACAGCACGTCAGCTACGGTTCGGGTTCCGGGCGGTAGGCAAGGCAGTTGCCGGTGGCAGGTCCAGGTGAACTGTCGTGGCGATGTTTTCGAGGGGATGAACGGGGCCAATAATACGGTCCAATCTTCGCTGCCGACCAACCTCACCTTGCCGGTACTCACGCTCGGCGGCGAGGCGATCAGCGATGCGTTTACTGCGGTGGACCAGAGCTACTGGTATGTGCTAACCCCGCAGAGCAACCAGGACGTCCGCGTCAACGTCCGGCTGACCGGCGGCGGCGGCGCCGTGCGGGTCTATATGGCTCAAGGCTACATGCCCACGCCGCAGCATTACGACTGGACCCAGACCGAATGGAACTCACCCGAGGCTTCGATCATCGCCGCGGACCTCGCCGCCCAGCCCTGCTACATCCTGGTTGTACCGCAGTCGCTGACCCAAACCCCAGCCCCGTTCACCGTGCAGACCGCGGAGCTCGGTATCGGCCTAAGCGGAAGCTCGCCCGTCACCGCCGCCAATGTCGGGCCTGTCACCCTGCAACTCCAAGGCGGTGGACTGACTGCTGCCATGACCTATGAAGTGGTGGATTCTGCCGGCACACCTCACGCCGCCAGCGCGATCGAGGTCGTCAATGCCGCACGGGTCTACGCCACCTTCAATCTCGCCGGCTTGCCGCTCGGGAGCAGTGATGTACGGGTCATCGCCGACGGCATGACCAAGACGCTCCCCGACGCGCTGCAGATCACGGCCGGGTCTCCGGGACGGATCGAGGTCCACCTCAGCGGTCCGAGTGCCATGCGTTCGTATCGGGAAGGCAGATTGACCGTGGAGTACCGTAACGTGGGGGACACCGACGTCCTGGCCCCCCTGATGCTGGTCAGCGCGCAGAATGCCGTTTTGCGCCTGGCCGACGCGCCGGACTATGTGGGTGCCTCAATCTGGCTGTTGGGAATCCACCACGAGGGTCCGGCCGGGACGCTTCCGCCCGGCGCGCAGGGCGCCATCACGCTCGTGTTCAAGCCCGACATGTCGGACCAATGCGCCTTCAGCGTGCGCCTGCCGCCGACAACTGACACTCCCACCGACTGGTCCGCCGTCAAGAATGCCTTGCGGCCGACGGATGTCCCCCTCCAAGCCTGGGACGTGATCTACGCCAACTTCGTCGCCCGGGTGGGCAACACCTTTGGCCAATATCAACGTATCCTGGCCGAGGATGCCACCTACCTGAGCCAACTTGGCCAGTATGTCCCCGCCGTGCGCGCCCTGACGGCCTTCGAACTCGTCCAGGCTGGCCAGTCCGGCGCCATCAGCCAGCGCTATCGCTGGGGCGCCCTCGGTCGCGGCCAAGTCGATCCCACGGATATCGCCGTCGTGCAGGACGCTAACGGTGACGTCAAGATCAATGTCTCCCAAGCCCTGGTTCGGAGGTTTATCCACCAGGCCGATGGCACCTTCGCCGGATTGCCCGGCGATCACGGCACCCTGACCTGGCTCGACGACCATTACCAGATCAACGAATCCGGCGGCAGCCTGGTCGTCTTCCGGCCGGACCGCCGGCTCGATTACATCGAAGACCTGAACCACAACCGCGTCACCTGCAATTATGTGGGCGCCTACCTCGACAGTTGGACCGATTCCCGCGGGAACAGCGTGCAGCTGGCGCGCAACGCCCAGGGGCTCATCAGCAGTATCACCGACCCGGTCGGACGCCTCACCACCTTCACCTACGACGCCGCCGGAGAGCATCTCGCCGCCGTCGTGGCACCCGATGGGACCACCGACTCGTTCACCTACATCACCGGCCAGGGCGCCGCCCGCGAACACGCCCTGGCCTCGGTCACGGCGCCGGATGGGACCCACGCCTACCTGGAGTATGACGACCGGGGCGCCCTGACGCGCCTGAGCCGCGCTGGGGGAGCGACCGTGCTGAGCCTCGCCAACGAGCTGCCAGCCGGGGTTACCGTGACCGACGCGGCGGGCCATTCCACCAAGCTCCTCTCCGATCACCTGGGCCGCTTGACCAAGCTCGTGGATCCCTTGGGAAACCTGGCGCGCTTGGGCTACGACCAAGAGGACAACCTGACGGCGGTCGGGCTGCCACGCGGCGTCCACGGGTCGAGCACCTATGACGCCTTGGGCAACCCTGTCACCCTGACCGACCCGCTGGGCGGCCAGCTCAATCTCGCCTATGGCACGGCCCTGAACTTGCCGGTGAGTCTGCGCACGCCGGGCGGCCAACAAACGCAGTTCAACTATGACGCGCACGGCAACCCCACCCGCCTCACCTATCCCGATCAACAGGCCGAGCAAGCGACCTACGATACCCAGGGCAACCCGACCACCTTCGTCAACGTCCGCGGGCAACAGATCACCTGCACCTATGACGCCCAAGCACTGCTGACCCACAAGTACTACGCGGACGGTTCCCGGGTTGACTATGCCTATGACGGACACCGAAACCTGACCCGCGTGACCAAGGCCAGCGGCAGCACGAATCAGGTCACGACTTTGACCTATGATGCCGCCGACCGGCTGGTGCAGGTGACCGACCCGTTCAATCGGTCTCTGTCGTATGCCTATGATGAGGCCGGTCGGCGCCGCCAGATGACCACCAGCGACGGCTTCGTACTCAACTACGGGTACGATGAGAACGGGCGCTTGGGGCAGCTCATGGACGGCGCCGGTAACCCCAACGTGGTCTACACCTACGATGCCAGCGACCGCCTGGCCAGCCAACAACAGGGCCATGGCGGCATTACCACCTATGCCTACGACCCGGCCGGTCGGGTCGTGACCTTGATCAACCGGGCGCCGGGCGGGGCGATCCTCTCCAGTTTCGAGTACACCTACGACGAACTCGGCCGCCGGACCCGCGTCGTCACCCTGGAGGGCATCACCGACTATGCCTACGATGCCGCTGGCCAACTGACCGCCGTGACGCTGCCGGGGGGACGCGCCATCAACTACACCTACGACGCGAACGGCAATCGGCTCCAGGTCGCCGACCATGGCACCCCCACCGCCTACCTGACCAACAACCTGGACCAGTACACCCAGATAGGCACGGCGACGTACCTCTACGATGCCGACGGCAACCTGCTCTCCAAGAACGATGGCGGTCAGACCTGGACCTATGCCTACGACCACGAGAATCAACTCGTGCAGGCCGTGACGCCCGACGGGACCTGGACCTACGAATACGATGCGCTCGGAAATCGGCTCGCCGCCGTTCACGACGGCCAGCGTACCGAGTACCTGGTTGATCCCACGGGCCTGGGCGATGTGGTCGGTGAGTACAGTGGCGATGGCGCCCGTCAGACCCACTACGCGCACGGCCTCGGCTTGGCCTTCCGGCGCAGCGCCGGCGAACCCCCCGCCTACTACGCCTTCGATGCGCTGGGCAACACCAGTGAGTTGACCGACTCGAGCGGCGCCGTGCTGAACCGCTACGTCTACCTACCCTTCGGAGAACGAGTCAGCACGCTGGAGGCGGTCACGAACCCATTCCAGTACGTCGGGGCGCTGGGGGTCATGCACGACGGCAACGGCCTGGAGTTCATGCGGGCACGCTATTTTGAGCCAACCAGCGGGCGATTCATTCACCGGGATCCATTGGGGTTAAATGGCGAGCTCAACCTCTATCGCTATGCCCACAATGATCCCGTCAACCAAGTCGATCCCTCCGGCCTTTTTGGGGTGGCTGAGTATTACGACTTGGCAACAACCGTCCTCCATAAGAGTGGGCAGGCAATGGACTTCATTGAAGCGGCACGGCGGGACATGAATGCGTTCGCGCGTGCCGATGTCGCCGCAACCTATCTCAAAGAAGGACTTAAGTCCGCACTCAAGATTGCGTTGCGTCATACCAAAGATGAAGTGCATGAAGATCTCTTTCGCAGGTTAGGCTCCAAATTATCGCTCGAAGCCGTGATGCTGGCCGAAAAGGAAGCGGCGGCGGCGGCGGCCGCAAAAATCGCCACCCAAGCCGCGGCGGAGAAACTCGCGATCGAGGCGGCGGCCACCCGCTCCGCCGCGCGCGGGGCTCTGGCACGAGCGGCCGTGGGCTATGGCGCAAAAGCCCTAAACGCCGGCTTTTGGCTCTATACCGCTTGGCAAGTCGGCGACGCCGTCGGCACAGGCCTCCGTAACATCGAAGGCGTTGATGAAGCCGCACAGATGACTCTCATCGACATTGACGGCTACCTCGGCGGCTGGCTGTTCGGCATTCCTCCGTCGGTCGAACTCAGGATCCCCATCCGGCACGCTCTCGACCCCAACGACAAGATCGGCCCGGCAGGCTTTGGGACGCAGGGGTTCCTGACCGCCGAGGGGAGCCTCTTCTACACCATCAACTTTGAGAACGTCGCCACGGCGTCCGCGGCGGCCCAGGAAGTGACGGTCACCGATCAACTCAGTGCGAATCTGGATTGGTCCACCCTGGAGATCGGGGCCATCGGCTTCAACGGCATCACGGTGCCGGTGCCAGTGGGCCTGCAGCACTTCACGACCTTGACCTCCGTGCCGACCGACCCCAATCCGGTCCGGGTCAATGCCGCTCTCAATCCGGCGACCGGCTTGCTCACCTGGACGATGACCTCCATCGATCCGCTGACCGGGCAACTCACGGAGGACCCGTTCGCCGGCTTCCTGCCGCCCAACGACGCCACGCACGCCGGTGAGGGCTACGTGACCTTCACGGTAAGGCCCGCGGCGGGGCTGCCCACCGGCACGCAGATCACCAACCGGGCCCGCATCGTTTTCGACGTCAATGCGCCGATCGAGACGAACACCGCACTCAACACCCTTGATGCGGAAGCGCCGGTGAGTGCGGCGGGGACGGTACGCCGCGCTGGGGCCGGGGACGACTTCTGGCTGACCTTCAGCGGCGACGATGGCGCCGGCTCGGGCATCGCCGCCTTCGATGTCCTGCTGGGCATCGGCGAGGCCCCGGCCACGTTCTGGCGCACCCTCAGCGGACCGTTCGAGGTCCTGTTCGACGGTGCCTGGAGCACGGCCTACCACTTCTTCGTCACGGCTCGCGATGCGGTGGGACAGGCACAGAGCGAACGCCAGGCTGCCGAGGTCCTTCTGCGCACGCCGCAGTGGGCCATGCGGCTGGAGGTGGCCCAGGCCGACCTCGCCGTCCTCTATGTCGGCGCCGACACGTCAGCCACAACCGGGTTCGACCCGGAACTTGACGAGGATGCGCCGTCGGCCGGGGCTGCCGGCACGGTGGCGCTGCGGGGCAACGACGCCGGACACGAGCGCTTGGCGTACGACTGTCAGCCACAGGCCGCCACGGTGACCTGGCTGCTGGAGGTGGTGCCAGGGACGAATCCTGTGCGGCTCTCGTGGGAACCGGAGACTGCGCCGGCGGGACGCTGGCTCTGGCTGGTCCGGGTCAATCGGGGGGGCGTTCCTCAAGGCGTCACCTTCGTGGACATGCTCAGCGTGGATAGCCTCGAGATTGCGGAGCCGGGAACCTGGCTGGTGACCCTCAGTGACGAGCCCGTGACGGCGACATTCCGGACCGCCGACCCCGTCGCCCCCAACGGCAGTTTCCTGGCGCTGGTGGACGCGGGCGCGGTGACCTTGGGCCGCGGCCTGTGGGACCTGAGCGGGCACTACACCCCGCTTGCCGCGGGGAACTTGCGGGCCATGAACCTGGTGCATGACCCCACGGGCAAGCTCACCGGCACGGCGACCTACACCCTCGCCGAGGGCACGGTAGTGAACCTGCCCATCCGGGGCAACGTCAAAGGTGCCCGCGGCAGCATCGCGATGAAGGGCTCCCTGAGAGGCACCGACTCGACCGGGACCGTGAACGTGGCACTGGCGCTGAACCTGACCGTCGATACCGCCCACCGCCGGCTCGTGGGGCGGTTGACCGGCAGCAGCAAGGCCGGTGGCACAACCACGCTGGTGAACGAGGACCTCGCTCTACCCATACCCCAACCCATAAATGGCACGTGGAGATTACGGTTCGATCTCGCCCAGGTGGGGCGGACGGTCAGGGGGTCGGCCTGGCTGGTGCTCCCTGATGGGGTGGACTACGCCTTTGCCGTGCAGGGAAGAGTCAGCGGCACGACCGCAGTGCTGAACCTTGCGGGTGATCCGTCTGATCCGGCCTCGAAGGCCATCAGGATCAAGACCACCATCGCGCCGCTTGAGGGCGGCTGGGCCCGCCTTCAAGGCTTCTCGGGCAAGGGGTACGGGCAGGTCCTGACGTGGTGAGTCTGCCTGCAGCGGTGCCGTGGCTATGCCTCAGTGAAGCTTGGCTCCCGGCTCTGAGAGCACGCTCTGGAGGGCGAACCCCCACGGGTCTTGGCCGACGGCTCACCGGCGCCTGCGCGCCTGGGGAGCTTCGCCCTCCACGGTCGGCTGCACTCTTTACCGACCTGTGCAATAAGAGAGTCCGTCTGTAGCGCTGAAGGCGCGCTGCCATACCAGCCCAGGGCAACGCCCTGGGAATAGAATGGTGATGGGTTTGAGCCCTGTAGGGGCGAGCCAT
>CAILKC010000090.1 GCA_903834675.1 uncultured Victivallales bacterium
CAACGGGGCTGTGGCCCAGAGCCCAGGGTTGCGGCCAGGGGGCCGCTCCCCTGGGTCAAATGTGGTAAGGGCCTCCTACCCCAACGGGGTTGCGTCCTGGCACCATGACCCAACCCCGGTGGGGCCGGATACGCTGTTGCACCTGAGTAGTCACCCGGCCGGGACGCGCCGGATCGCCTGGAGGGCGGCCCTGCGTGGCCGCCGCGGTTGCCGTGTCGGTGATTCTGCCATCCGTCATGGGTTTTTGGTCATTCGACCTTCTGCGGTTCTCATACAAGCAAACCCCTACGGAACTGAGATGCGCCCGGTCGAGGCAACCAGCGTGCCGTCGTCCATACGCGTTACACGTGGCCAACCGAAGTAGCCGAACTTGTCGTGCGGCATACGGCACACCGCGCCGTGCTCGGCGCTCCCTCGCTTTGATGCGGCCATGGTTTACTCTCCCTTTCCGGTTTCCTTTTCGGTACGCTCGTCGCGTCTGAGCCTGAGACCGTCCAGCCAGACCGTGCCGCGGCCGGGCATCCTGATGTCGACCCATGCCGAAACGATGCGGGAATCGAATCCCGTCACCGCCTTGGCGGCAGGTGACTTCAGGCGGAGTTCGAAACTCCTCCAGCCTGCACCGGGTTCCACCTCGAGCTCGTCCGGACTTGGATTCGAGAAGACGGTTACGGCGATCGTCCCGCCCGTTTCCGACGCCTTGATCTGCCCGGTCAGGACGTACCCGGTCTCGGACCGGACCGGGAACCTCATGCTGGTCAGGGATGCCACTTTCTCCGCGTCCAGACGCAGACAGGTTCCGCCGCCTGCGGCACCGCTGTCTTCCAGCGCCAGGCCCTGGCCGCTCTTGACCCAAGTCCCCGGTTCGCGACCTTCAGCCATCCAGTATGCCGGATGCCCCATGATCCAGCCGTCCTCGAAGCTGCCATTCGCCAGCGAGTTCTTGTCCATCGCCGCGAACCGCTGGTCCTGCGCCGCCATGGCCGCGTCCAGCGGCAACTCGCGGCCGGGGAACAGCCAGTGCCCGATCGCCTGCCAGAGCCGGATGTGCTCCGGCACGTCGGGGCCGTCGGCGGGGTTGATCGCGACCATCTCCCGCGCCAGGAACGGAGTCGTGGCACACAGGATCTTGCCCTCGCCCATGCGTCCGGCCAGCAGCACCGGCCACGCCTCGCCGTCAACCGCCGGACCGGCAATGCTGACCCGGTAGGTTGCCCACTCGGGCAGTTTGGACGGGTTGTAGACAAGCGGTGCGGGATCGATGAAATCCTTCAGCAGCGTGCCCTGCCGGAAGGTGTAACCGCCCACGTTCCGCTTCAGGTCCAGGGTGTCCGGCAGGAACCGCGCCATTTCGGCGGGCAGCTGCGCCCGCTGGATTCGGAGCACATCGCCTCCGGCCACCTTGCCGGTCACGCATTCGAGACCCAGGACACCGGTCAGCGGCGAGCCGGGGCCGGTTTGGCCGAGCAGCGTCCCGCCGTTCTTGACGTACTCCAGCAACCGCGCGCCGTTGGCGGTGAGCCAGTCCGCGATCCAAGGCTCGTCCCAGCATTGGTGCGCCAGGATCAGCGCCGCATGTTTCCGGGGTGCGGCAAGATGGCTCTCCAACTCGTTCTTGGAGGTGGCCAGTTCCATGCCGCAGCCGAGGTTGGCCAGCAGCGTGCGGTACTGCCGCACCAAGCCCAGATGCGTTTCCGGATAGCGGCTGGCCTGGACCGTGGACATCAGGACCAGCACGGTCGGAGCGGTGTCCGGAAGGCGCGCTGGCGTCCAGAGCGGCCGGAGGCTCCCCGGCGGCGCCTGGAGCCCCTCTGCCGCGCCAGACCAGAGCTGCTCCGCAGCGGGTGCCAGGTACTTGGACACCATGGCCCGGTCGGTGCTGCCCGGCGCCCCGTGCGCGCCTAGACACTCGGGCACGTTCCGGTTCGTGAAGCCGTCGACACCCGTGTCGGCCAGCCAGGCGTGATCGCCCTTCCAGCGCGCCCGGACCCCGGGCGCGCCGAAGCGCTCCCAGCAGGCGACATACGGATTGTCCGTGTAGAGGTACGGCACGAACTGGGCCCCGTGCTGGTGACAGTATTCAGCCCACTCGCGGGCCTGGTCGTGCCCTTCCTGCGTCAGCCAGCAGTCCCAGTCCGGTCCGAACGAAACGCCGAGGATGAGCACGTCGATGATGTGACTGGCCACCAGTTCCCTGAAGTCGAGGACGGGCATGTGTACCAGGTAGCCTGCCTGGCTGAACACATACGAGAAAGCCAGTTTCTGGCCTGGCGCCAGCGAGTTCTTCGCGTCGACCAGGAACTCGCGGTAGAATTCACCTTGCACCGTCTTGAGCTTTAGCGGGTCACACGCCTCGGTCCGCGGGTCTGTGCCGTAGCGCTGTTTGTACCGTTCCGCGACCGGCGGTTCGAGGCCCATCGGGGCGGACGGCGGCCCCCCGCCGTGCCAGGACCAATTCTCGATGTACACGCCGTCCACCCCCAAACGCGCGGTCTCGCGCACCGGGATCAGGCGATAGGCACGGCCTTCCGGGTAGGCATAGCTGATGCCGCCAGTCCAGCGTTTCCCGTCACGCATCATCATGCAGAAATCCGGGTGGTCCTCGCCCCACGTGCCGAGAAAACCCAGGTTTTCCCAGGCGTCCACGTAGCTGTAGACTTCCAGGCCGAGTTCGTGTCCTTTCTGAACTCCATAGCGAACCGGGTCGAAGTCCGGCCCGCCGTACGAGTCGAGCCGACTGGTGGCCGTCACGGCGTCTTTGGAGCGATAGAGGAAACCCTTCTCATGCGCGACCCGCCAGTGCATCCGGGTGAACCCAACGTCCTTCACCACGCGCAGGAACGCGTCAATTGCAGCCGGCTTCAGGTCCCAATCGTCGTAGTCCAGGCTCATGATCAATGCCGGTGCCGGCCGGGACTCACCGGCCACGGCACACGAAGCGGCGCAAGAAATGGCCATGAATGACCTGACCATTCGGCTCATGTGAATCTCCCTCTTTCGCCGTCGTTCTCGTCGCCGTTCCGCCAATGGACTCAATGGACTTGGTGGACCCAATGAACGGAGATGGTGACTGATAGGAAATTGCTTTCTCGGGCACGAGGCAGAAGATAACGCAGAGGCGCGGGAAGCGCTAGAAATGGGGGGAATCCCCGCTCCTCCCTCCCCGGAAAGGACCGGTGGCTGGCCCTTGCCGGGGAGGGAAGACAGTCCGGGCAGGCCGGCACCGTCGAAGAAGCGGGGAAGGCGCCACAACCAGGCCGGCCTGGGGCACAGCCCTCTTGCAGTCCTGGCTGGCCGGGTTGCTCACAATGCCATCAGGAACTCGTCGGGGGCGACGTACTCCAGCTCCATCACGAGCTGTTCCGAAGTGGGGGCGGCGGCCCAACGCCGTCAAGTTTCGGGTTTGTCTAGTCTGGGTGGCGGTGCTTGGCCTCGGCACGACGTAGCTTGCGCCGCTGGTACTGGGCGCGGGTGTTGCCTTTACCTTTTGCCCTTACCACGGTTCCCGTGCCTGCTCCGGCGGGTGTAGGTTCTGCCCGGTTTTTCAAGGATCTCGGCTCTGAGTATGCGTGTGAGCCTGGCCTGGATGACGACGGTGCGGGGGATCTGTGGGGCAAGGATCATGGTCAGCAGTGCGCCGGCGATGGCGGCCACGGCAGGGCGGCCGGTGGGGGTGGCGCTCCGGCGGACGGGAGTGAAGACAGGGGCGGCAGAGGCTCGGAACCGTCTGCGGCCGCGGGGCGGGAGGAAGGCTGGGAGGCGGGCTGACTGGCCGCCTGGTCTGACGGTGGAGTTGCGGGCGGGATCACAGCCAGGCGTCACGACGGGCGACATGAAGCGCTTCGGGGTGTGTTTCTGGGAGATAGTGTGCAGGGGCGGCCGACCTCTTCCAGAAGGCCAGGCTGTACAGCCGGCTGATCGCGCCGCTGAGCGACGCTGTGCCGGCGAAGCAGGCAACGCAGTTGCTTGACCTGGCCCGCATTGGAGGTACCCCCGGGTACATCCTGCTGCTCTACCTCGCGGCAGAGCGGCCCAAGGCTGACCTGGGGCGCAGGTCAGTTCCGTAGGGGTTTTTGTTTCGATCGTCTCCGCGTCCGGCGAGCAGAACGGGTCCCTTTACTCTTGGGGGAGACTGCAGGCGGGACGTGTCGCGAATGCCAGACGCCGCGGAGCGCTGAAAGCGCGGCCATTCCTCAGCCCAGGGCAGCGCCCTGGGAATGGAATCCAAAACGAGATGGAGCCCTGCCGGAGCGGCATACCGACAGTCCATGGGCACCGCGCGGCCAGCTATGGCGCCCCTGCAGGGCTGAG
>CAILKC010000091.1 GCA_903834675.1 uncultured Victivallales bacterium
ACGGGACCGCGACCGGTTGCGCCATGCCGTGCTCACCAGTCTGGGTTGGCGCATGACACGCGTCTGGTCCACAGACTGGTGGCTCAGCCCGGCCAAGGAGGCCGAACGATTGCACGGCGAACTGGCGCGCGCGCGCCAGGAATTCACGCTGCCGGACAGCCAGTCGAGGGTGCCAGGAGGGAACGCCCGTTTTGTCGATGCGCCCGCCGGCGGCGCGGAGCCGGCTCCGGCTCTTGTTGCGGGGCTGACGCCGCTCCCGAAGGAAGTGATTGTCGACGAGAACAACGACGGCATCCCCGACTTACCGGGGCAGCGCCTCTACCGGAGTACTCCCCGGGCACCAAAGCCCCGCAGTCCGGATGAGTTCTACGCTGCACGGAGCGACACCGCCATCGCCTCCATCATCCGGCAGGTGATGGACGTCGAGGCCCCCATCCATGCCGACTTACTGGCCCGGCGAGTGGCACTGTGCTGGGGGATGGCCCGCATATCGCCACGGGTGAGTGAGCGTGTCGCGGGTCTCATCCCGAGCGGGACGGTCAGGACTGGCGAAGCCGCTGGCCGGGTCTTCCTCTGGCGTGCAGACCAGGACCCGGCCAAGCACGAGGGTTTCCGTGCGCCTGACCCGCGGGATGATTTTGCCCGAGAGGCTGAGCACATCTGTCCCCAAGAGGTTGCCAACGTCATGCACGAACTCCTGAAGGAGCACCTCAGCATTCAGAAGGACGACCTCATCCGCGCGGCCGCCGCCACCTTCGGGGTGAAACGGGTTGGCGTGCGCGTCCGGCAGTCCATGGAAGAAGGGCTTGAGCTCTATCTCCAGAAGCAGAAGACGCCAGGTGTCTGATGCCCTCCATGCACCGCCATCAGGATGACGAGATGTGGTCGAAGTGCTTCCCGGGGGGTGTGAGTGGTCGGTGTTGGCGGGACATGAAGGCCGCACGGAAAAGCTCGAAACAGATGCTGACACTCGCAGCGATGGCCGCAGTTATGACACGAACGCACATCAAGGCGTGGCTCACGCGCGCTGAATCATCTTTCGTCTATGCTGAACGTAAGGTGCTGCGGGGTAAAGAAAAGGGATGCGATGGGACCCGGGAAGAAGGGCTACGGAAACAGGGGGAAACGGCAGCCTGAATCTTGGTGCCATTTGGTGCCGTTTGGCGACCTGAAGGTGGCATTTTAGGCCGTTTTTCGGGGTTTCTTTCCTGTGCTTTGAATCAGCCAAATCCGGTACTTTCGTAGCTGAAACGGGTGGAAGAGGCAGGTTTTCAGGCACGGCAGGAGGGTGGCAATGGTGCCCTCACCGCCCACCACTCTGCCCGCACATTTTGCCTCCCGGCAGCCCCACCCCAGACCCAGCAGTACCAAGGTCAGTGACACGTACGCTGGGTGCGCCCAGAGCCGTAGCCGCCGGGTCTCGGTCACCGTCCCGCGCCTCTCCTCCACGGCCGCCGCCAGTGCCTGATGCTGGTCTGCCGCAAAGCCTCGGCCGCCGGACACTGTTGCCAGCGAGTCCAGCACTTCAGGCCGTGCCAGCTCCGTGGCGTCTTCCTGGGCTCCCGCCAGCACGTCTAGCGTCGCCAGCACGGTCGTGCCGTTCTCCAGCATGACCTCCCACCTTCCCGCCTCGGGCAAGGTTATCCGCCCGCTCAGCACCGGTGTCGAGGCGTCGCCTGACTCCAGCCGCAAGCGCACGGTTAGTCCCTGCGGATTCCGCACCGTGCAGGCCAGTGTTGCGGTCGCGGTGTCGGCGGACTCCGCCACGGGCAGGGCGTGCAGGATGATCGGCGCCCCGACCGCCGCCGGGCTCCCTTCGACCAACAGGCGCCAGGCACTGCCTTCCGCCCGCGTGGCGCGCCGGGCCACGGCCCGCACCGCCCCTCGCCAGAAGCGTGCATGCGCCTCGCCCTCAGCCGCCGCCCGCCAGCGCCAGAGGTCGTCGGAACCGATGTAGAGGACGCGACCGAGGCCCGTGCGGCTGAACACCAGCAGCGGCAAACTCAGGTTCTCCCCGCTCTCGTCCGGCAGCGTTGCCAACACCATGCCGCCGGACAGCGCCTGGCCGCAACGGCTGAAATGGTGCAACCCCGGCAGGCGCTGCCAGGCCTCGGCGTCGCCTTCGGGCGCATCCCCCAGCGCCAGGATGCCACTTTCCCAGGCCTCTGCCGTCAACCGCGGTTGGAAGGCTGTGCGGGTGCGCACCTGCTCGTCGGTAGCCGCAGGGCGGACCGGCAGGATCGCCCGCAGCGGGCTCTGCGACCAGGCGGTCGGGCCGGCCCCGCTTCCCGGCAGCAGGACCAGCCCCAGCCCTGCCGCTTCGACTCCACGCGCCAGGTCTGTTGCCGCCGGTTCGGGCAACTCTTCTGCCGCGGCGCCAAAGCGCACCGCACCCAGGATCACCACGTCGTAATCCGCGAGGGCGTTCCAAGCGGGGAACTCCAGCAGCCGGTCGCGACTCGAGTCGTCCGCCGCGGCGTCCTCGCCCCGCAGATCTGGCGGCAAGGTCGCGTCGCGGTGCCGAACGCGGTCAAGAAGAAGGGTCTGGACCTGCAGGGCGGGGTCGGCCCGCAACGCCCGCAGCGCCGCGCGGAACTCCCAGCGCGGCCGGTCTTCGACCAGCAGGACCCGGCGCGGCTCGCGGTCGACCTGGACGGCTGCCGACAGCGCCTTGTCCTCCGGCGAGGCGTCGCCCGGCGGCACCGGCAGCGCCAGCGTCAGCGTGGCGCGGCCGGGTGTCCGTGGTCGCCAGCGCAGGCTCTCCCAGCGCTCACTGTGGGCCGATAGGGTCACTTGTCGCGCCGCTACTCGGGAGCCTGCCTCGCTCAGCACGAGCTCGCCCGACCACGGTTCCGGCAGGGTGTTCACGATCTTGGCGCCCACTACCAGGGTGTCACCCAGCGCGACTCGCGCTGGCACACTGAGCTCAGCCAGACGCAGGGTGGGCAGTGGCTCAGACCTGCCGAAGCATACGGAGAACACCGGGACGCCCGCCGCGGCCGCGGCGAAGGCCGCATCGCGGGGGTCTGCCCCGGCATTCCAGGCACCGTCGCTGAGCAGTACCAGCACGGCGGGTTGGCGCGCGAGTGCCGCGGTCAGGGCGGCATGAAGATCGCTGGCGCCGCCCGAACCGGGCCGCGCGCCGAAGCTGGTCTCAGCCACCAGCCCTTGCCGCTCGAGGCTCGCGCGCAGCGCCTGGGCCAGGCGGCTCGCCGCGGCGGCGCGGGTCGTACCTGCGGCATCGGCATCGGGTGCCTGCATGCTGCCTGAGCCGTCCACCAGCAGCACCGCTGAGCCGCGTCGGCTCAGCGTGGTCACGACCCTTTCGGGCCGCAACGCCAGGCCCAGCGCCAGGATCAATCCCAAGGCCTGCAGCACACGTCCCAGGCGTTCCCACACACACTCCTGTCGCGAGGCCCGGAACGCGAGCGCGGCCAGGATCGCCAGACCGGGCGCTGCCGCCAGAACCCACCAGGAGCCGGAGCCTTCCCAGGCGCTCATAGGAGTGGCCTCCCGGCGCGTGCAAGCAGCAGGTCCAGGCCCAGCAAGACCAGGGTGGCATAGAGCAGGACTGCCGAGCCTTCGCGCGAGGCCATGGTCGCCACGGCAGAGTCCTCTACCAACGTCGCCCCCACCAGGTTGCGGAGCTCGGCAACACTCACGACGGTGGTATCATCGCAGAGCGCGGGGCGCTCCAGGACCAAGGTCTTCTCGGCACCGTTGCCAGTGGGCTGGGTACGCAGGATGCCCATCTTCAGACCGGCGTTCTGATCTGCGTCGGCTGTGGCGGGCAGCACCCCGCGCCGGGCCGGATCGGGCGGCAGGAGGCCACACTCGCGGCGTTCGACCGGGTCCAGGCGGCTGGCGCCTGCCGCTAGCAGTCGCTGCAACAACGGCACCAGGACAACCCCGTCGGCCAGGTTCGACGCTTTCGGATCCAGTGAGGCCGCGCACCACACCACGGCGCCGTGCCCCGCCCCGGCCTGCACCAGCAGCGGTCGGCCGTCAGCCCACGTCGCCAGAACCGCCCCGCCGCGGAGTACGCTGGGATTGCGAGCCCAGAGATGGTCCAGCGGCAGACCCTGGCAGAGGCCATTGGCGCTCTCGACGCTACGGCCCGCCAGCGCCTCAGCGCCGGCGAGCGGGGCCGGGTCGCGGCTCACCCCCATCCAGGTCGCGGTTGCTTCGCCCCGGTCAGGCAGGATAAACACCATGCCGCCGGACTCGACCAACGTCTGCAGCGCCGCCCGGGCGCTCTCCGTCTGGGGCAAGCGCTCGAGGACCACCAGCGCGGTGTCGGCGAGGGCGTCCGCATTCATAGCCTCAGCCTCGCCCAGCCGAGCGCCGCGCCAGGGGTCAGTCGGGTCTGGCGCCAGGGCGGCGGCGGCCAGCCGTGTGCCGACCGGGTCGCGGCAGGCGATGAGCGCGCGTTGCGGCCGACGTCTGCCGATCGCGAAGTACGCCGTGTTGTCGGCCGGGTTGGCATCGTCTGGAAGGCGGATGTCCCCGAGACAGGCCGCGTCACCCGTCGCCCCGATGGGCAGTTCCTGAACCACGGCAGCGCCCGGCCAAGGTGCGATGGAGAAGGTGGATTCCTTCCCGTCGAGTCGCAGCGTCAGCCCGACCGGCTGGCCGCTGCGACCGCGGACCACGACCCGTACCCCGGCCGCGCCGGTAGCCTCATCCCGAGCACTGGCTACCACCCGCAGGGAAAGGTTTTCGCTGCGGCTCGCTGGGGGTCGGAACCAGCGCACCCGGAGGCGGTCACGCTGGCGGTCAAGACGCTGGCGGAGTCCTGGCCAGGCCGGGTGCGTGGGCTGCCAGGCTGAGCGCAGGTTGTCTGTCCCGAGCCAGATTTCGGCGCTACCCGTGGCGTCTGTGTCAAGGCGGTCGAGAGCCAGAGTGAGGCCGCGGGGCAGGTCGCTGACGAGGTCAAGGGCGCTCAGTCCTGGATAGGTAGCCAAGCGGCGCCCGTCCACCTGCAGAGTCGTCCCGCGCTCGGGGTCCACCACCAGCAGGCGCGCGGCATCGGTCAGCGGCAGGGCTCGGCGTTGCATGGTTTCGATCACAGCCTGCCGCTGGGTCTTGCCGTCAGCTCCCCGCGCCCCCAGCGCCGGGGAGCGATCCAGGCAGACAACGAGCACCTCCGCGGCGCCGCCCCCCCACCACCAAGCCCCCGGCCAAACCAGCGGTCGGGCCGCCCCCAGCGTCAGGCAGAGCAGTGCCGCAACCCGCAGCAGCGCTTGCAGAAGCCGTCGCCAGCGCCGCCAACGCCGGCTTTGCGCGGCGGCTTCGACCAGGAAGCGAGCGGCGCCCCACGCCACGATGCGGCCACGGCGCGGTCGCAGCAGCAGAGACAACAGCGGTAAGGCTACCAACGGCAGCAACCACAGGACGCCAGGATTCAGGAAGATCATGCCCGTCTTCCCTCGCTCCCGAGTTGCGGCCCACCACCCAGAAAACGCTCCAGAATGACTCTGGGCTCATTCGTCGTGCCGAGCGGCAGCACCCGAATGCCACGCGCGGCGCAACCCGCCTCGAGACGCTCCTGGTGGGCCGCCCAGCGCCGCCGGTAACCCGGGCCCACCGCCGCCACCTCGACCGTAGTCGTCGGGCCGCCCTCAAGATCCTCGAAGCGAACCGTGCCCGCGAAGTCGAGATCCTCTTCGCGTGGGTCGCGCACCAGGAACAGGCTCACGTCATGACCCCGATGTGCCAGCCATCCCAGCCGCGACACGAGGGCCTCGGGGTCGCAGAAGCCATCGCTGAAGACGAGCACCAGGCCGCGGCGATGCAGGCGGCCTGCCAGTCCGGCGATAGTCGCGGCCGGATCGGCGTCACCGGCCGGCCGCAACGCCGACAGCGCCGCCGCCATGATGCCGACGTGCCGCGCGGCCCGCCGCGGGGCGATGTCGACTGGCGGCGCCCCCCCCAGGCTCAACATCCCGACCGCGTCGCCTTGCCGCACCAGCAGCGCGGCCAGCACCGCCGCCACCTCGCAGGCGGCCTCCAGCTTGGTGCGCGATCCCGAGCCATAGCCCATCGAACCCGTCGCATCCACCACGATCCGGCAGACGAGACTGGACTCGGTCTCCGATTCCTTGACGTAGAAGCGGTCGGAACGCCCGTACACGCGCCAATCCACCCGGGTCACGTCGTCGCCCGGAGAGTAACGTCGGTAGGCCGAAAATTCGATGCCTACACCCCGGTGCAACCCCCGGTGGATGCCCGCAAAGCCACCCTCCATGGGCAGCCGCGAACGCACCGGAAAGGCGGCAAAGCGCCGCACCAGTTCCGGGTCGGGCAAGACGCGATTGTGTGGGGCAGCGGCCATCGCCTGGCTCCTTCGGCAAGCAACGGTTTCATAGCCACAAACGTCATCACGGGCTGACCGTCACCTTCACCCGCTGCACGTAGAGCACGCAGCGGTTGGTGTTCGGGCCGATCTCGAGGCATTGCAGGCGATGGACGTCGGCGGAGGCAAACGGCAGGCCGGTGGCGGTGGCGCCATCCACGCTCAGGTCGAAGGTGGCGGTCTTGAAGTCCGCGCGGATGCGCACATTGGTCCAGGCGTCGGGCTTGAAGCGGATGCCAGGTATCTCGACGTGGGTTTCACGCCAGTACTTGACCTTACCGTCCGGGAAGAAGCGGACGTGGAAGGCGCGGCGGTCGTGGTCGCCGACGCGGTTGTCATAGGCATCGATGTCAGAGCAGAGGCCGATGGTCGATGGCACCAGGATGCGGGCTTCGACGGTGACCACGCTGCAGCTCGTATCCCCGACATCCCGGGGGCGCAGTTTGATCCAGGCGCGGCCCCCCTGTGCCATCGTCTCGTCGCGGCGTTCTACCTTCAGGTAGGGTACCTGGCCCGGTTTGCCGCTGCCTGGGGGTTCGTCGTTGAGCACCTGAACGCGGTCCGGGCTGCCCTCGGACACGGCCCAGCCGTCATCGCCATCGCCCTTGCCGGGATTGAGGTTCTCGAGGGTTGGGGAGGTGCCTGCGGGCACGCTGCTGAAGTCGTCCTCGAGGACGGTGAAGGGGGTACGGGCCGGGTCCTTTGGCGGGATGTAACCGGTCCGGGCCAGGTCGGGCCGCGGGGGTTCGGGCTCGAAGGGCACAAACTGGAAGGCGTAGAGATCGGCGTCGCGCAGGCGAAAGCGCAGGCGGATGGGGCGGCCGGAGAGGGCACGCAGGTCGCTACCGCAGGCCTGCCAGCGCACGATCTGCCGCAGTCGGTCGCAGAAGATGGGCGGGCACTCGTCGAGAGTGTGGCCCGGCAACGGCGTGCCATCGGCCCCCTGGACCTCCACCTGCACCGAGCCGAAGGCGCTGGTCTCGAGGTTGAGCGCCAGGCTGCCGCCCTGGAATCGGAGCATGCGGGTGAGTACCTCGCCGCCGGCATAGGGTGCCGTGCCCGAGACGAAGCCGTCCACTCGCAGGGTGTAGCGCCGGAAGCTGGTGGCGCCCCCTTCCCAGTAGTTCTCGGTGCCGTAGAGACTGATCTCGCGCGGCGCATCGCCGAACCCAGAAACGGTCTCGACCATCCCCCAGAACACGAAGTTGTCGCCGTAGACCCAGGAGCCGCTCTGCTTCGGGCCAGGTCGCAGAAAGGCTTCGCTCCAGCGCCGAAAACTGAGGCCATCGCGGCTGCTCATGAACACCGCATCGGTCACCGTGGTGCCATAGCGCGGGTGGGACGTGGCCCGTGCGGCGCGCTCCTCGACGCCGGGCAGATCGAGCAGCGGCTCGGACCAGCCGCGGTCGCAGTAACGCATGGGGAAGCCCATGAACAGGTGCGGCGCCCGGTAGTAGGGCTGTATCTGGTTGGTGTAGAGGGCCATGGTCGGGCTGTCGGGGTACTGCAGCCACTGCGGTTTCGGGAAGTTGAGGATGTCCTGGCTCACGGCCGTGAGGACGTCACGGACCTCGCCGTTGAAACCGCGGTGGTACAGGCGGTACTCGCCCCGGAGGGTGTCCCAGAAGACGAGGTTCTGCGAGTCGAAAGCGCCGACGGTTTGGATGGCCTTCTCGCTGAGCACGCGGAAGCTGACCCCATCGGCTGAGCCGAGCGCGTAGAGCCCATTGGGCTTGTCGCCGAAGGCGATGATCTTGTAACGCTGGTCTGGCGGGCAGGCCGGGTTGGCATCTTTGAACACGGCCGTGTGGGCCGGGCAACCGCCGAAGGCGGCCATCATGGCGGGGTCCAGCACGATGTTATTGGCTTTCGATCCCTGCCACTCGATTTGGCCCAGTTCCGGGCGGCGCCAGGTGATCCCGTCGTCACTCTCGGCGTAGCAGAGCACCCACGGGTGTGGTTCGCGGACCTCGGCGGGTTTGCCGCCATGCTTGTAGTGGCCCCCGCGGTAGTACATGCGGTAGAGGTTGCCATCCTGGAAAACGCTCTGGTAGCCGCTGGCATTTCCTTCCCACGGCGCATCCGTGGTGAAGACGACCTCACGGGGCACGGGGCGATGCAGGTCTAACCGGGCAGCGCCGCTCAGGGACTCGATGAGGGCGTCATCGACGAGTAGCTCCAGGCGCGAGCCGATGTCGATCGGCGCCTCGGCGGCCAGTGCGGATACCGCACACAGTGGGGCCGCAGCCAGGCTGGCTGCTATCTGTCTCATCAGCATGGTCTCCTCCGTTGACTATTCGGACGGTGCTGGGGAGCAAAGGACCGAAAGGACCGAAAGGACCCAAAGGACAAGAAAGTACGGACCAGGCAGGTCCCTTGGGTCCCTTAGGTCCCTTTCCCCAGCCTGGGCCAAGATACCGCCGGCCACGGCCGTCCGCCAGAGCCCGGACTGGCCAGGGGCTGCGGGTAAAGCCTGAGCCAGGATTTTCCTGTGCCGTTGGGCTTTCACAACGGACTTGGATGCCCTACTGTTGTAGCAGCGAGCGGCGCGCCCGGCTCTCCCTGGAGGGTGGGCGGCGGCGGTGGCGGTTGCGTACAACCCGAGGAGACCCTGAAGATGGATCGGATTCGCGTTGGCGTGGTCGGTTGCGGCGGCATGGCGCGTGGGCATGCGAGCCGCTTCAGCATGATTTTGGACCAGATCGAGGTCACGGCGGCCTGCGACATCATCCTGGAGCGGGCCCAGGCTGTGTCCGATCTGCTGCCCAACAAGCCCTTTGTGACGGCGGACTGGCGCGAGCTCTACGACAAGGTCGACGCCGTGCTAGTGGTGCTGCCGCATCATCTGCACCATCCGGCCACCCTCGACTTCCTCAATCAGGGCAAGCATGTCCTGGTCGAGAAGCCGATGGCGAACAGCGAGGCGGAATGCCTGGAGATGATCCAATGCGCCCGGCACAACGACCGGGTCCTGATGGTGGCCTACTGCATGCGCTTCCATCCGCTGGTGGTGAAGATGAAGGAGCTTCTCGACAGCAAGGAGTACGGCGAGTGTTTCCAGTTGTCGATCTGGACTGAGCAGCTTACCAAGTACCCGCCGGACCACTGGGCCAGCAGCGCCAAGACCCTCGGCGGCGGCCAGCTTTTCAGCCATGGCTGCCACTACATCGACCTGATGCTGTGGATGATGGGCAAGCCCGTCCGCGGCCTCCACATTGGCACCAACGTTGGCACGCCCTGGATGGAGCGCGAGGGAACCAGCAACGTCACCATCGAGTTCGAGGGCGGCAAACTGGGCTATCACATGGGCACCTGGGGCGCCCGCGGCACCCGCCTGCGCTACAGCTTCCACGCGCACTGCACCGGCGGCATGATCGAGGCGGCCATCTCCGACGGCAAACTCATCATCCACAACCAGCAGTCCATTCACGACCCCAATAACCCGCGGGCGGTCGAGAAGGAACAGGTTCTGCTGGAGGTCAAGCACGCCAAGCCCACCGAGGTGGAGATGGCGCACTTCATCGACTGCATCCGCACCGGCAAGAAGCCCCTGACCGATGCCGTCGGCAGTCTCGAGGGTCTGCAGGTCATCTGGAAACTCTACGAGGCTGAGGAGAAGCATCAGTTGGCAGACCTCAGCGGCATGGGCCTCGATTCGTTGAGGCTGTAAGCGCAAGGAGCGAACATGGCCGCAGTTCCCCGTTACCTGGCTCAGGACCCCGCGCCCTGGCTGCGCCGACCGCTGGCGCGGGTACAGCCCATCCTGGCCAAGCCCGGCAAACCGAATGTCGATCTGGCACGCCTGGCGGAGCGGGTGAGAGGCATCGCTGAGATCCTGCCCGTCATCGCGGTGCAGTCGCCGGAGCACTGGGCCGAAACTGTCCGCGGCCTCGGACCGGATATCGATGCCATCCTGCCGGTCAGCATCCCGGCCTATCCCACCGAGGTCTGGAATTCGCACCCGCAACCCCTGGTCGAGCGCGGCTTGCCCTTTGTTTTCTGGCCGCTGCTGGACTATGACGAACCCGACTTCTGGCGCTGGTCGGCGCGGGACATGCTGCGGGCGCTCGGTGTGGATGTCCATATTGTGAAGCACAACGCCGCCGGGCTTGCCCTGCTCAAAGCGTTGGCCCTGAAGCGCTTTCTGCGCGATTCGCGGCTGGTCGTTTTCGGCGAGCAGAACTTTCCCTGGAACGCGACCGCGGCCGGCCACCTGATCACGGCCGGCCTCGGCACCCGCATCCTGGTCAAGTCCCTCGCCGACTTCCGCCGACTCTATCCGAGCTTCAGTGACGCCCAGGTCGACCGCGTCTGGGCCGCCCGGCAGGGCACGCGCTACCGCACCGACTCGGTGCTTCCCGGCGACCTGCGTCAGGCGCTGCGCGTCTACCTGGCCATCGGCGCTGTGCTCGCTGAAAGCCGTGCCCTGGGCTTTGGGGTCAACTGCTTCGGTGACCTCATTACGCACGGCGGTCGGGACGTCCCCTGCCTGGCCCAGGCCCTCCTGCGCGAGGATGGCTACATCGCCTCCTGCGACGGCGACTATTGCGCCATGATGAGTATGGTCCTGACCACCTGGTTCCTGGACCAGACCGCGATGATGTCAAACATGTACCCGGTCTCTTACGTCGGGGCGCTGCAGGACCACTTCGGCGAGCCGCTCTCGCCCAACCTGAAGCGTTTTCCCAAGCCGCGCTGGGGCAACCTGGCGCGGCTGGCCCACTGCGGCTATGTCGGTGTGGTCTCGCCGGAGATGACCCCCTCGGGCTGTGTCCGCCTGAGCGACTGGGGGGGTACCTACGAGATGAAACGCGACGGCCGTGGCTGTGGCCTCGACGGCGACCTCTGCCCCGGTGAGCCGATCACCGTGGTCGAGCTCTGCTTCGATGGCCGGACGCTGCTCCTGGCCCAGGCCAAGGTGGCAGAAAGCACCCGCCATCGTGGCCTGCCGCACTGCGAAGCCTCGGCCCTGCTCGAGTTCCGTGACCTCGAAGGCTTCGTGGAAAACATCTCCCGTGAGCATACCGTCGTGGTCTACGGCGACCACATTGAGGGACTACAGATCCTCGCCGGCGTGCTCGGGTTGCAGGCAAAGGTGTTGTGAAAGTGAGGAAAGAGTCGAACCCATGACACCCGCCGATCGTGAACGCTTCCCGCCCACCCGCGTGACCTTGAAGGATGGTCGTGCCGTGACCCTGCGCTTCCTGCGCGCGGATGACGGCGAGCGCCTCGGCGACTTCTATGTGGGCTTGGATGAGGAAGCCGCTCGCTTCTACTGGCCCCACCCCCTGGACCGCGAGCATGCCCTGGCCAACGTCGCCCGTGCCGACAGCCCCGTGGAAGTCGTCCTCGTGCTGGAAACATCCGCGGGTGCCATCGGTGGCTACGCCTGGTACCGTTGGCGCGAGTCGGCCCCGGCCAGCGGCTTCGGCATCTGCATCGCGGTGGACTGCCAAAGCTGTGGCGCGGGCCGGGTACTCACGGAACGACTCCTGGAGATCGCCAGGGAAGTCGGGCCGCCACGCATGTACCTCACCTGCCAGCACGCCAACGTCCGGGCGGTCGAACTGTACCAGAAACTCGGTTTCCGCGTCACCCGCGAAGGCCTGGTGGGCGCTCGCCGTCAGTGGCCGCCCGAACCCCAGTACTGGATGGAACGGCCGGTGCGCTGAGGGCCCACGGGGCCAGGGCAAGCTGATCGATCTGGGCAGCGCCTACAAGGGCTTCGCAGAAACCTGCCTGGGGTCGGCGGTCCGCACCGGCCCTGCCGGGGCTTCCGCCGTATCTGGGGCCCTGCCGACGGCGGATACCGCGAACCCGCCCGGCAACGGGCTTGGCATCGCGGGCTCCAGGGCGGCAAGGGGGTCTTGCCGACGGCGGGTACCGCGAACCCGCCCGGCAACGGGCTTGGCATCGCGGGCTCCAGGGGACAGGTGTGGGGTTCTGCAAGAACCTCACGTATGAGGTTGCGCACGGTGAGTTCTGGTCCCTCGAAAACGCTCCTTCGGATGGCCCCAAAAAGCGACCTGTGCAATAAGGGAGTCCGCCTGGAGCGCTGAAGGCGCGCGGCCATACCAGCCCAGGGCAACGCCCTGGGAATAGAATGGTTATGGGTTTGAGCCCTGTAGGGGCGAGCCATCTACC
>CAILKC010000092.1 GCA_903834675.1 uncultured Victivallales bacterium
GCGGTCTATGCGAAGGGGGTCCGCCTCTGCGCCAAAGACAAAGCGAAGCTTGAAACCCGGATTCTTAGGTCAGAACAGCTTCCATGGTGGGACGTAACCATCACGCCATTAGAGGTATTTTAGTATTTACCAACTCCCTGAGGGGAACGTCCGGCTGGACGCGGGACGGTGGCAGGTCGCGAAGGACCCGACTGGCGTAGCTCTACTTCGCGGAACCCAAGAAAATGGGAAAGTGTGCCGTTGGGCGCAATCGGCTGATTTCTGCCAGGCGGTACCGAGGGTTTTCCGCCGAAAATGGGCGAATTCAGCGGGGGATGGGGTGTTCTACCTGGGGCATCAAATGAGGCACAGGGGTGGCGTTCGGCCCGACGAGCGTTTCAGCGGGGTTGCGGAGGCAAGAAGCGTGCTTCTTCAAGAAGGTAATATATGCTTGAGAATCAATGATTTGCACGGGCGAGGACGGTAAAGGGCGCTTGCTGGCGGCCTCGGTAAACTCATGCCAGGCAACTGGCGTTGCTGGTGCCAATTGGGCAGCGCGGTGGCGGTTCTTTGTTTAACTCACCGTAGCCCGGGAAAGCACGTCACAATCTCTTTCCGCCTGCGGGACGGGGGCAGCGCCGGTCGACCCCGAGGGGCGGCGACGGCCTGGCCGCCCGGCACCCGAAAAACCGCGCGCCGAAGTTGCGAGAGGCCGGGGGCACTTGGTGAGGGCTGGCGTCTTGGCCGCGAGGTCCCGCAGCCGCATGTCCTCGAGCATCTTCCGTCTCAGGGGAGTCATCGCACACCTCCGCGGTTCGTCTAACCGGAGTGACTATCACACCGGTCCACGGAGAGTATGCGGCACAGTCAAGACGCAGAAGAGCCCTCCCGCACGCTCATAAGGGCTTCCCGAAGGGCTGCGCGAATGCGCTTAGTTCAACGTAGCCTTCACCGGCGCGGATGGAGCGAAGCGGAATCCCCGTCCGTGTGCAAAGCACTGTTGGCGGCCTGTCAGCGCGTCCTGCACTCAGAGCTGCGCCCCTCGCGAGGCCGCGATCCCCAGCCGGTGCAGTGTGTTCTGGATTCGCTGGGCCAACTTGAGCAATTCATCGACACCGTCGTCGCCAAACTGAGTGGAGGCAGCCGGAGCTTCCGTCCAGGCTCCGGCGATCTGCCACGGATACTCAGTGTTTGGAACATCGGTGCGGTGACCTTGCCCTCCCGGCGTCAGTTCGAGCAGTGCCTTCACCGCGTGTTTTGTGGCGGCATCGAAGAGCTTTGACAGGTGAGCGTGGTGGTCTCTGTGCCGCAGCAGTGGATCTCCTTTCGTCAGGAGATGGGGCAGGTACTTGTCTGGCCGGTGATCCAGGCTTGGCGTCGCGCCGTTGACTATGACGTAGCCCTTGATGCTCTTCTCGATGGCCTGCGCGCACATTGCCGCCACATGGCAGCCGACATCGTCCGCGATCATCGGATCCGGACCGGTACGCAGTGCGTTCGCCGTACGCAGATCGCTCTCGGCTTGCGTGAACCACGGATTGGCTTCGTATGCACTCACAGTCCAAGCTCCCGCTTCAGCTCGGCCGCCTGTACACTCCCGTCGTCAAAGACCACTTCGCCACCTTTGGCAGCCATCGAGACCGGGTCGCGTCTCTTGGTGGCTGACCGCACCTGTGCCGGACTGCCTAGAGCAAGGTGGAGGTCACCCACGATGAGAAGGTTGGCCGATGGCCCAAACTCGGTTACCAGAAGTTCATCGTCATCCGCACCGGGAAACCGATCAAGAACCTCAAGCAAGTGTATGTGGCCCTTGGGGTCGTCAAGGCTGTAGCGAACCGCAAGGATCAGCGGCTCATCTGTCATCTGCCGGTGTGCGGCCACCAGTTGGCGAACCGCCTTCTCGTTCAGATCCTTGACGATGTCCATACTCGATGCTGACGTCGACATATGTCCCGTCTCCTTCTTTGCTCCGGTTGTTTCAACCAGACTCTGCTTGCTGCCGGTTCGGTCTCTGTTCGATCCCGTCGCGTCGGGGCGTCCGAAGCGCGCACCATAGCGGCTTGTCTCCCTGCCGTCAACGAGTCAGAGATTGCGCGGCGTAGCGGCGAACTCAGGTGTTGCACACATCTCGGATCGGGTTACATTAAAGGCGCGTGGAGGAAGACCCCTGGTCCTCGCGAGGCCCCAAGCGTGGCCCCTTGGACGGTTTCCGATTGCATCTCCCTGATCCCTCTGTTTATTGCCACGTCGCCCTGGTCGTAGCGGTTGTGTGCTACATCGTGTCCGTGAACCACTTTCCGGCCACGGCGGCTCTCTGTACCTACTCGCACAGCCTCTGACGTCCTGTTGCAGGCGATCCCTATTGCCCCCGAATCCGGACGATCGTCGCACGCATGTGGTTGCCACTCGGCATCGTTACCGCGCGGTCATGAGATTCTGCCCAGTACTCGCGGACTGGAGCTTCATCAACACGACGTGGTGCTTTGTGAACGTCGGCGCATTATGCGCGCGTTTTATGGAGACGTGTTGAGGTCCGAGAAGCACCCCAACTCAGGGGTAAAACCCGCGGCGACCTTGCTCGACACTCACCGTTCTTGATGGAGCCAATACCCACGCAGAAAGGAGTCCCATGATGAGCACCCAGCCTCGCAACGCCCCCGTCGCCGACCTGCCATCACTGGCTGCGGAGGTCTGTGAGCAGGCTCGGCGCCGCGACTGCACGGCCACCTTGGTGGAACTCAGCGGAGCGCAATTCGGAGGGTGGCAGCAGGAGTACGACCCGCAGCGAAAGAGCAGTTTGCGGGGCTTTCTCACGATTCGTCTGGGAGACCAGTTGATCGTCCATCTGCTCGACACCGAGGGCACAGAGGCGGCGGCCACCGCCGCCATCTACTTGCACACGTCCCAGATCGGTATCATGGCCGCTCGCATGGCGGCGGAGCACGGATTGACCTCGGCGGATGATGACTCGCACCGAGGCTACTTCAGGTAAAGGCTCGCGCTGAGATTGCGGGCAGTACTGCCTTTGTCGATTTCGAAGCGATCGATGGAGGCGACCGGACAGACGAAGGTGTGGCCGTCGTCGGCGTCGAACCCGATCAGGACGTCCTTGCCAAATACCTGGTCGAACTTGAACAGGCTGACGACGTTGCCGACCTCTTTCTGACCACGCCCGACGACGGCGATGGTGGGTGGATCGAAAGGAACTTCGAGGAGGCCGTTGCTGGAGTTGCGGGTAATCAGGCGCTCACTGTCGTTGACCACGAGTTTGAAGTGCAGGCCCTCACGGTTGTGCAGGTCGATCGTTGTCTTCATCTGGCTACCATCCTTAGAGTCCATGTGAGAGTTCTCGAAAAGTGTGACCGGCCGGGGGCAGAAGACCGCAAAGGACTCAGGTGCTGGCCTACCGCCTGGGCGCACAACGCCGCAGTCCGCGGCGTACGCTTATTGCCTTGAATCCGGTCCCCCTCGCGGTATCATTGCGTGTGGGGAACGGCAGTCCGGGCGGAGTATCTTTGGTAGCATGCCGCTTCACCGTCCAGACCGAGAGCACTTCGCCCCGCATGAGACCTGACGAATGCACACCAAGCAGACAGCAGGGGCAGGAGGTTTCCGCTGCACCGAGACCCCGGGGGTCGTGTTTCGGGACGGGAAACTGCACGTCTTCACGAAGAAGCGGGTTGTGGTGCTCCGTGGCGGGGAGCAACCGGCATGCTGGGCCAAAACAGCGGCACGGCCGACCTGGTTCAGCTCGCTCAAACTGGCCGAGGCGGCCTTCCCCAGCGTCAAGCCGCTCTCGCAGTCATCAGAGCAGCGTCTGGTCGGGCTGGATGGTGATCGGCCTCTCTACGCCGACGGGCAGTTGTGCTTCCCGTTCTTCTGTAGATTCGTACATAACGACCTTGCCAAGGCGCTCTTCCTTGGAACCGTCCCGCCGGCCATCAAGAGCCGTCTGCAGAGGTTCTTCCTGCGGGGGCAATGGAGCCTGTACCGCCTTCTGGCGCGCTGCCCCGGCAGCGACGACCTGGTAGACTGCAATCCCGCCCTGGCCTTCGCCCTGGCCAACAGCCGGGGGTTCCATCCGGTCAGCAGACCCCTCGACAGCGCGCGCCGTCTGCTGCGCCGCAAGCAGCGCGACATCCTCGGCTGGCTTGGTTTCCCGGCCACGGACAGAGCGCGTAGGGTTCTTGCCAAAGTACCCGCGGAGCAAGTCAGCGTACCTGTTCTGTTCCGGCTCAGGCGGATATTGCAGCGCGACGCAGAGGCAGCCAACTGGCTCTCGCACCTGCCACGGATCACGGACGAGACCATCAACATCCTCACCTTCTACCGCGCCGCCCTCTCGATGCCGCTGCTTCTGGACCTCCAGGGCGCCGACACGCGTTCCGAGTACTGGTACTACCTGTTCGAGGGTAGCAACCGCATGCGCAAGGAGTATGACTTGCCGTGGACCGTGTTCCGCAGCATGGAGGCCCTCAGTGCGTTCTACGAGCGCCTGTCCCGGCGGACCGCTATGGACAGCGCGCTGCGTGAACTCCCGAAGGAGCTCCCGCCGCCGCCCTTCGCCCTGTCGCCCGACTCCGGCATCGAGCCAATCGCCACAGTCCAGGATTTGTACTGGCATGGGGAACTCGAGCACAACTGCGTCCTGCAGTACGCCCGTGCAATTCACGCCGGGACGCACTATGTCTACCGTGTCACCAGTCCGGTCCGGGCCACCCTCTCCATCGTGCGCAAAGGGAAGGACTGGGTGCCCGATGGACTCATGGGACCTGCAAACTGCACCGTAGACGACGCGATCGGCGCATCGCTGTTCCGGCGCCTCCTTGAGGGCCCGGAGGAAGCAGAGACAGCAGGCCCGGACGTCGTGCCCCCATTCGACTGACGAGCTGCAACCGTGGCGCCCATCGAGGAGAGCGCTCCAGCCAGTGGCACCATCCCCCATCGCAACGACAGGAGACTGTTGTATGGAACACACGGTCGACACCGAGAGATCTTTCGCCTTCTTCGTCTACCCGTTCCTGTGGGGCGCTGGTTCCGAGGGACAGCCGTCGCTGGCAACCCTCGCCGGGCAGGTGGACCAGGCCTGCATGGGAGACAAGAAACTATGGGAACCGTATCAGTTCCCGGAAGACGATCTCATGCCCCGTGTGGGGCGGTTCCTGGATGCCTCCAAAGCCGACAGCCAGCCGACGGTTGCCGCCTGGAAACTGCACGACGGGATGAAGGAAGCGTTGGGGCTGGATCAGGGGGCAAACTGTTTCTTGTCGTTCGGGAATCGTGATATCCCATTCCGCCTGGGCCAGGTCGGCAAAGGACAGTTCGCCCTGCAACTGCTCCTGTTCAGCAGTGGCGTAGGCTTGGCTACTGCTTGCGCCTCGCCGAAGTCGGACGCTCTGGCGGACCGGCTGGACTTCCTGCATGCCTTCCGCTTCTTCGCGGGACGGGAGAAAGTCCATGTGCGTGTCGAGAAGCGAACGGGGATTGACGCGACTACGCGACAGCCGCTGAACCGCGCACGTGTTGCACAGGCAATCTGCCTGCCAAACCACAGCCAGTGGCACCTGAGGTCATCGCCTTGGCTTTGAGGAAACCTAAGGATTTCGACCGGCCCGTCACACACTGGACTGCCGCTGAACTTGCCGACCAGGTCCGCGGGCATGGCATCGCCCCAACCATCTCTGACCGGACCGTTGGGCGCATTCTGCAGAAGGTCGAACTGGCCCGGAGGAAGAGGCGGCAGGGAGGCGGTGGAAGCTGGCGCCTGGCAGTTGTGGCCAGATGGAAGGCGGCGGCCAAGACTCGGGCCCGTCGCTGCCGTTTGCGGCTCCGCACAGCCTGCATATTGCACCGGGCGCTCGGCAGGATACCTTCGGTGCGGAGACGCATGACTTGAGAGTCTGCTCAGGATGGCCAACTGCACAGTCTGGGAGGAGCGCACATGGACCAGGCCACGGGAGATGCCAGCCGGCAGCAGGAGCGCGTGGTCCGCGTCTTCATCTCCTCGACCTTCCGGGATATGCACGCGGAGCGGGACCACTTGGTGAAGGTAGTGTTCCCGCAACTGCGGCGGCTCTGCGAATCCCGCGGAGTCACCTGGGGTGAGGTGGACCTGCGCTGGGGCGTCACGGACGAGGCTGCCGCAGATGGCCAGGTCCTGCCCATCTGCCTGCAGGAGATCGAGCGCTGCCGCCCGTACTTCATTGGCCTGCTGGGCGAACGGTATGGCTGGGTCCCGCAGAGCATTTCCGCGGCGCTGCTGGAAAGAGAGACGTGGCTGCGGGAGCAGTGTGCGGACAGGAAGTCGGTCACCGAACTGGAAATCCTCCACGGCGTGCTGCGCAAACCCGCCATGGCCGGACACGCCTTCTTCTACTTCCGCGACCCCGCCTACCTCCAGAAGCTGCCACCAGGTGCAGTGCCCGGGGACTTCGTCAGCGAGGATGCCAGCAGCGCCGGCAAACTCCGCCAGCTCAAGCAGCTCATCCGCGAGAGCAGCATGCCGGTCAGGGACAACTATTCGACGCCGATGGCGCTCGGCGGACTCGTGCTGGCTGACCTCACCGCGGTCATCAACCAGCGTTGGCCCGAGGGCTCCCAGCCCGATCCCCTGGACCGCGAGGCGATGGACCACGATGCCTATGCCCGAAGCCGCGAGCGGGTTTACATCGGCCGGCCGGAGTACTTTGTCCGGCTGGACGCCCACGCCGAGGGCGGAGGCGACCAGCCTCTCGTGATCCTCGGCGAATCCGGCTCGGGCAAGTCCGCGCTGCTGGCCAACTGGACAGCCCGTTACCGGCGCGCGCATCCCGACGCTTTGGTGCTGGAGCATCACATCGGCGCCACGCCCTCCGGCGCGGACTGGGCGGCGCTGCTGCGCCGGATCATGGGTGAGTTCAAGCGGCAGCTCGGCCTCCAGCAGGACATCCCGGACAAGCCTGACGCCCTGCGCAGCGCCTTCCCCAACTGGCTGCATATGGCTGCCGCCAGCCTCACCCCCGACCCCTCTCCCAGCGGGAAGAAGGGGGCCACCACGCCGCCTGCGGGCCACAGCAGGATCCTCCTCCTCCTCGACGCGCTCAACCAACTGGAGGACTGCGAGGGCGCACGGGAGTTGCTCTGGCTGCCGCCTGTGATGCCGACCAACGTGCGCCTGATCGTCTCGACCTTGCCGGGGAAGCCGCTGGACGAGATCCGGAAGCGCGGCTGGCCCGTTCTGCAGGTTGAGCCGCTCGCGCTGGACGAGCGCCGGGAACTGGTCCGCACGTTCCTCGGCGAGTACGGCCGCCAACTCAGTCCCGCGCGGGTCGAGCGCCTCGCCGCGGCGCCACAGTCGGCCAACCCGCTCTACCTGCGCGTCCTCCTCGACGAACTAAGGCTGTTCGGCATCCACGAACGGCTGGACGAGCGCATCGGCCACTATATGCAGGCCGCGTCGCCCTACGAACTCCATGGAAGAGTCATTACCCGCTGGGAACAGGACTACGGCGGCGGCACCAAGCTGGTGTCGGACACGCTGACTTTCCTGTGGGCGGCACGCCGCGGGCTGTCGGAGGCCGAACTCCTCGACGCGCTGGGTCACGACGGTCAACCTCTACCCCGCGCTGTCTGGTCGCCGCTGTTCCTGGCCATGGCCGAGGCGCTCGTCAGCCGCGGCGGTCTGCTCACCTTTGCCCACGACTTCCTGCGCACCGCGGCGCGGGACGCCTATGTGCCGACAGACGCGCACCAGCGCCGGGCCCATGAACGACTCGCGGACTACTTCCAGCGCCAGCCCGCCGGCCCGCGCCGGACCGACGAACTGCCCTGGCAACTGGCCGAGGCCCATGCCTGGCAACGCCTGTACGACCTGCTGGCCGACCAAGTGTTCTTCACCGGCGCCTGGGAGCGCAACCAGTTCGAGGTCAAGACCTGCTGGAAGCAGATCGAGGCCGGTTCGCCCCTGCGCCTGGCCAACGCGTATCGCGCCGCGGTCGAGGATCCTGAGAACGAGAGCGACAAGGGCCACTTGCGGATCTTGAGTCACCTGCTGGCCGCGATGGGCCATCCCGAAGAAGCGCTCCGGCTGAGGGCCGCACTTGTGGAGCAATTCAGGGCCACCGGCGACATGAAAAACCTGGCGAGGAGCCTCGGCAACCAGGCGATGACGCTGAAGGCGCGCGGGGACCTGGACGGCGCCATGGCCCTGCTCAAGGAAGAGGAGCGAATCTGCCGACAGTTGGGGGACTCGGAGGGCCTGCAACGCAGCCTTCACAACCAGGCGAATATCTTCTCTGAGCGCGGAGATCTGGACACCGCGATGGCCTTGCACAAGGACGAGGAGCGGATCTGTCGCCAGTCGGGCGACCTGGATGGGTTGCAGGGAGCTCTCAACGACCAGGCACTAGACCTGCATACGCGCGGGGACTGGGACGGTGCCATGGCGCTGTTCAAGGAGTCGGAGCGGATCTGCCGGCAGTTGGGTAATCTGGAGGTACTGGCGACGTGCCTGAGCAACCAGGGACTCATGATGGATGCGCGCGGGGACTGGGACGGTGCCATGGCGCTGCTCAAGGAATCGGAGCGGATCTGCCGGCAATTGGGCGATCTGGCGATCCTGGCGACGTGCCTTGGAAACCAGGGATCGACGCTGGGTGCGCGCGGAGACTGGGATAGGGCTATGGCCCTGCAAAAGGAAGCAGAGCAGATCAGCCGAAAGGTGGGCTACCCAGTTCCGCTGGCGAGATCCCTGGCGAATCAGGCCGAACTTCTCAGCCAGAGGGGCAAAGCGCGCGAGGGTCTGCCCCTGGCTGAGGAGGCGTATCGGCTCGCCGCCGGTCACGGCCACACGGCGCTGGCCAGACAGATCGTCCCGATCCTGGAAGCCATCCGTCATGCAGCCCAAGAGGAGTGAGTCGGCAAATGGTCGACGCCCCCATCAGGATCGCTCTCCTCATGCTGCGGGCGGTTGCCTGATCCAACCGATTATTGTGGCCATGGGTATGACCGGGCACTGTATGGAACGCATCCGCACGTTGCCGCGCAAGTTGGTCCAGCGACAGGGGCATGGCTGCGGATGGACCACGGTTAGCCTGAACTCCACGGAAAATTGTGGCTGGAGGCACCCGGTCCAGCTCGCTGGTCCCTGCCGAAGGCATCGAGCGGCCAGGGCATGCTGTTGTCGGGACTCGGCAAGCGAGAGGGGATGACCCATGGACCTGGCGGAACACTCTGCGGACGGCAACGGCCCAAATGCGGGCACCACCTTGGTCTGGAAGGCGCGCCCGGTCTTCGTTTCATCGACCTTCCGCGACATGCACGCCGAACGGGACTACCTGCGTACTCACGCTTTCCCGGAGCTGGCGGAACAGCTCCGCGAACGTTGTCACTACCTGGATGCCATCGACCTTCGCCAGGGCGTCGAGAATGCCGACGAGGCCGACGAGGCGGCGCGCGAGTTGCGGGTGCTCAAGGTTTGCCTGGGTGAGGTCGAGCGCTCGAAGCCGTTCATCGTGGCCCTGCTCGGCGACCGCTATGGCTGGGTGCCGCCCGCGGAGCGCATCAGAGCCGCGGCGCATTCGGCCGGACTGCCCACGTCGGTCGAGGTCGGCGGCCGCAGCGTGACGGAGTTGGAGATCCTCCACGGGGTGCTGGAGAATCCCGATCAGCGCCGACGGAGCTGGTTCTACTTCCGCGCTTTGGACCGCACCAGCATGCCGCCCGCGGTTGCGGCCCGCTTTCCAGCCGAGGAACCGAGCGAGGACCCTGCCTCCCCGGCGGGTAAACTGCGCGCCCTCAAGGAACGCATCCGGCGTGAGTTGCCGGACCGCGTCCGCGACTACGTCCTGCGCTGGGACGCGGCGACGCAGACCCTGGTCGGATTGACGGAACTCGACGCCATGGTCGCGCACGACCTGTGGGGCGACCTCGATGCCGAGACCGCCGACTACCTGCGTCTGGCCCCGCGCACCTGGCAGAAGGCGGACGCCCGTGCGTTGGCCGACTTCGTAGCTGAACGCACGCGGAGCTATGTCGAAAGGCCGGCGATCACCGGACCGATGCTCGAACACGCTCTGTCCCCGCCGGCGCCGGACGCGGCCTGGGGCCTGGTGATCACCGGCGAGTCCGGTGGCGGCAAGAGCACCCTGTTCGGGACCGTCCACAGTGCCCTGCACGCGGAGGCTGCTGCCGGCCGAATCGTCCTGCTGTCCCATGCGGCAGGCGTCTTCCCGCAGTCCGGCCAGGTAGACCGCATGCTGCGTCGTTGGGTCACCGAACTGGCCGCCCATCTCGGCGTACCCGACCCCCTCGCCGAAGGCGCCGCGCAATCGGCCGGATGGCGAGCGGCCATGGGGGCTATGCATGCCGCGAGCCGGCCCTCTGGAGAGCGAGACGCCAGCGAGACGCGGCTGGTCACCTCCGACCAGATCGAGAGCACGTTCGCCTCCCTGCTCGGCCGGGCTGCTGTGCGCGGTCGGGTCGTGCTGCTCATTGACGCACTGAACCAGTTTGAACCAACCGCCCGTGCCCGGTACTTGACCTGGCTGCCCAAGCTCTGGCCAGCCAACGCGCGCCTGGTCGCCACCGCCATCACGGGAGAGGCAATCCAGACCCTTCTGGGGCGTCCGGGTTGCCGCACACTGCCCGTGCCGGCGGTCTCGCGGGACGAGGCCCGAGCCATCGCCCAGCGCTTCAACCGTGAGCGCCACCACCGCGACCTCAACTCGCGGGTGCTCGATGCCTTGCTGGCCAAAGCTCTGCCTGACCACCGCCCAGCCTATGGCAACCCGCTCTGGCTCGCCCTGGCCCTGCAGGAGATCAACCTGCTCGAAGCCGACGAATTCGAGCGCGCCGAGCGCGAGTTCGCCCACCTCAGTGGCGCCGCGCGCATGGCGGCCATGCAGATGGCCGAGGCGGCAGAGCTTCCTGCCGATGTTCCCGGCGTCTACGGCGAACTGCTGGACCGGGCTGAACGCGGCTACGGCCTGGCGTGGACACAGGCCTTCGTCGACCTCATCGCCCTGAGTCGCTCGGGCTGGCGGGAGAGCGATCTGCGCGACCTCATGCCGCAGGTCTCCGGCCAGGATTGGGACGATCTGGCCTTCGCCGGCGTGCGCCGGGCCTTGGGCACGCACGTGGCCCAGCGCGGTGCCTGCGCGCAGTGGAACTTCTTCCACGCCGCCTTGCGCGAGACGGTCCTGCGCCGCGACCTCGCCGATGAGGCGGCCCACCGCCGCCTGCACGGGCTGCTTGCCGACCACCTGGAGAGCCTGCCTGCCGACGATCCGTTGCGGGTCAGCGAGACCATGGTCCACCTGCTCGGTCTTGGTGATCGGGACCGTGCGGCGGTCTATATCAACGGTGTCTCGCGGCTCCAATGGGGCGATCCGTCACCCCTCGCCGGTGCCGTGGCAGTCCTGGTCGAGGCCATCAACTCCGCACCGGACGACGCAGCTCGCGGTCGGATCACGGACTGGATCGCCGACCTCATGGGCGGGGAGGACGAGCAGCGTAACGGGCGCGTAGCCCTTGCCGTCATCTACGACCTGAACGACGCGTTGGCGGCTATCGGCACTGAGGGCACGGAGCGCCCTCGGGGCAGGCTTCTGCATGCCGCTCGCGACACGTTACAGCGCCTCGCGACAGCCGACCCCTCTAACGTGCGCTGGCAGCGCGAGCTGGGAGTGAGTTGCGACAAGGTTGGGGACGTGCTCAAGACTCGGGGCGACCTGGCGGGGGCTCTGCACTCCTACCAGGAAGCTTCGGCGGTAGCCGGGCGTTTGGTGACGGTCGCCCCCACCAGTGCTGTCTGGTGGCGCGACTTGGCGGTGACCCGCAACAAGATCGGTGCCGCGCTTGTTAGCCAGGGGGACCTGCCCGGAGCGCTGCGGGCCTTCCGGGAGTCCCTGGCTATCGGTGAGTGCCTGGTGGCCATCGATCCGTCGAACATGCTCTGGCAAAGCGACTTGTCGGCGAGCCGAAGCTGCATCGGCCGGGTGCTTGGGTTCCGGGGCGACCTGGCAGGGGCACTAAAGTCCTACCGTGAATCGATGGCGATCCGTGAGCGCCTGGCAGCGTCTGACCCGTCCAACGTCGGCCGGCATGGCGACCTATCGGTGAGCCGCAGCCAAATCGGCGACGTGCTACGCGCGCAGGGCGACCTGGCAGGGGCACTAAAGTCCTACCGTGAATCGATGGCGATCCGTGAGCGCCTGGCAGCGTCTGACCCGTCCAACGCTGGCCGGCAGGGCAACCTATCGGAGAGCCGCAGCGAAATCGGCGACGTGCTACGCGCGCAGGGCGACCTGGCAGGGGCACTGAAGTCCTACCGTGAATCGATGGCGATCCGTGAGAGCCTGGCAGCGTCTGACCCGTCCAACGCTGGCCGGCAGGGCAACCTATCGGTGGGCCGCAGCCAAATCGGCGACGTGCTACGCGCGCAGGGCGACCTGGCAGGGGCGCTGGAGTCCTACCGTGAATCGATGGCGATCGATGAGCGCCTTGTAGAGCGTGATCCATGCAACGCGGTTTGGCAGTACGCCCTGGCGTCGAGTCGCGCCCACGTCGGCGACGTGCTGTGTGTGCAGAGTGACTTGCCCGGGGCGCTGCAAGCCTACCGGGAATCGATGGCGGCTTACGAAAGCCTTGTGACGGACGATCCGTCTGACGTGGCCTGGCAGAGCGGCCTGTCAAGTATCCACGGCCGGATCGGCGACGTGCTCCGCGCGCAGGGCGACCTGTCCGGTGCACTCAAGGCCTACCAGGACTTTCACGCCGACATCGAGCGTCTGGCGGCTGCTGACCCGTCCGACGCACGCCGGCAGTTCGATCTGTCAGTGAGCCATGAGCGGATCGGCGACGTGCTGCACGCGCAGGGCGACCTGTCCGGTGCGCTGTGCTCCTACGGGGAGGCCTTTAGAATAGACGAAGGCCTTGGGGCGGTCGATCCATCCAACGCGGATTGGCAGAGCGGTCTCTCAGTGACCCACTGCAAGATCGGCGACGTACTGTGGGCCCGGGGTGACCGGGGCGCGGCGCTGCGAGCCTACAGGGAATCCCTGCGGATCGATGAGCGCTTGGCAGCAGGCGACCCGTACAACGCACTCCGGCACCGCGACCTGGCAGTGAGCCACGAGCGGATCGGCAACGTGCTGCGCGCCCAGGGCGATCCGGTCGGGGCATTGGAGTCCTACCGCAAGTCGATGGCGATCAGGAAACGCCTGGCAGTCGGCGACCCGACGAACGCGGCCTGGGAGCGCGACCTGTCGGTGAGCCACTGCAAAGTAGGCGAGGTGCTCTGGGCCCAAGGGGATGACGTTGGTGCGCTGGATGCATACCGGGAGCACATGGCGACCGCTGAGCGCCTTGCGGCAAGGGATCCGGCCAACGCGAGTTGGCAAGGTGATCTGTCCCTAAGCTACTGCAAAGTTGGCGACGTACTGCAGGCACAACGCGATCTGTGCGGGGCCCTTGAGGCCTACCGGAAGGCCCTGGCGTGCCTGGAGCGTCTTGCCGCGATTGACCCGTCCAACGCGGCTTGGCAAGAGGTGCTGTCTCTGAGCCACAGGAGCGTCGGCGACGTGCTGCGTGCCCAAGACGACCTGCCCGGGGCACTACGGGCTTACCGGGAATCGCTGGCCATAGACGAGCGCCTTGCGGCGATCGACCCGTCCTCCGCGGTCTGGCAGCGCGGCATGCTGCTGAGTCACAGCAGCGTCGGCGAGGTGCTGTGGGCCAAAGGCGATCAGGCAGGTGCGTTGCGGGCCTTCCAGGAGTCCCTGGCTATCGGTGAGCGCCTGGTGGCGCGCGACCCGTCCTCCGCGGTCTGGCAGCGGGACTTGGCAGCCATCTGCTGGCGGATTGCGGATATCACGGAAGAAACTGGCCAGGGCGACGCCCGCGCCTGGTGGCGCAGGGCCCACGACACCCTGGCGGAGCTGAAGCAGCGCGGCGTCATGCGGGCAACGGACGAGAAGTACCTGGAGGAACTGAGACAGCACGCTGAAGGGTGACCGCCGGCAAGGGAACGATATGGGCCGGAAACACCGCGGCACCCCGCCGCTCGGACCGTCAGGAAGCTGCGCCAGCGGCGGCACCGGCAACCGGCTCGGAGGCTGTCGTGCGGCAGATGCGCTGGCCTACCAACTGCAGCAGGGTGGGAATCCGGCGGACGGCTTCGCGGTCGTATTCGCGGATGCTCTCCTCAAGTGCTTCCCACCCAACCAAGTATGGGCTCTGCTTTCTGGCGGTATCTTTGGGGCCAGGCGACCAGCCTCCCAGCAGACGCTCGGCGACCCAGCGTGCGTGCTCCATGATCGCCATGGTCTCGATCTCGGCATGAGTGAACTCCGAGACCGACGGTCCAGCCTCATCTGCGGCGACGGCATGGCAACCGATCGCCCGCAGTTTCACGGGGATGTGGTCGGCTTGCTGCCGGTTGGACGCCTTGAGGCCCGGAGTGAGCTGGTGCCACGGCCGCATACTGGGGTCGCTCTCCGAGCGAGGAACAGGATCCCGGCGACGCTGCGCAACGAAGTCATCATGGATCGCCCGGGCGAACGTGTCAAGCTTGTCGTTCAGAAGCATGCTGGCGGTGCACGTGTCGTTCGGCATGCCAAAGGGGTACACCTGCGCCAGCCATGACGAACCAGCGGCGTCGCCGCGCAGCAGTGCCGCCAGGCCCGCGTCCTCAGCCATGCGCACGATGATCGGGATCCCGGAGGCATCTAGTCGCGGAAGGATGCCGAGGGCGCAGGAGAGAGCGCGGGTATCGCTGTCCAGCGCAACGACCACAGTCGTCAAGGCCCCTTGATCCGCGGACCAGCGGGATGCGTGGTCCAGCAACTCGGTATCATCGGCATCCAGAGCAAGGAAGTCTACCGAACAGATCTTCCCGAACTGCGGGTACCGACCGAGAAAACACTTCGCCCTGGCCGGTGCGTTGCGGTCAACTACGGTGACGCGCAGTTTGCGGCGGTTGGCGAAGTGCCCGATCCTGGCGGCCTGTACGACGATGCTCTCACCCATTTGGCCGAACCCGATCACCGCGAGGTGCATCTCCCGCCCGTCATCAGGGGCCAGTCTCTGCCGGTCCAGCACGTAACGGTCCAAGATGGACCTTGCGGCATTCTCGTAGATGTTGAAGACTGTGACCTCAAAGGGGGAATTGAGCTCGGAGGAGGATAGACCCTTGGTGAAGATGGGGTGTTGGTCGAACAGAGCGCGCAGCTTCAGGTCGACCACATGAACAAAGCAGTGTACCCCCCTGCCTGCCTCCTTGGCGGCGCGCTCCTCGACGAGTTTCCGGGTGCGCACGGCAACCTCGACATTGGTGCCGTCGTTGCCGGTCAGCGCCACCACGAGGTCCGCCGCGTGAACACGGGCCTGTTGCAGGGTGGCGCTTTCGGTGGCGTCGCCCACAAGCACGGTGACACCCAGATCGCGGCACACGGTCACCGCGTCGTTTTCCCCATCCAGTTCAACGGCGACCACCTTCCTGCCGAGCCGACGGAAATCGCCCACCAAGTGCAGCCCCTTCTGCCCAAGGCCGCAGACGACGATGTGTCCGTGCTGCCAGCGCAGGAGCATCCTCCGAACGCGAATGCTCATCAGCGTCACTGCCGCGGCCGTCGCCGTGTAGGCCGCAGCCGCGGGCGCCAGAAACCGCGCCAACTCCAGTTCCCAGGACCTGATCGGCCCGGCAACCACTTCCCCGTCGCTCAGCGCGAAGAGTTGCAGTGCCCGGTAGAGCGGGTCCAGTGGCGAGCGCGCTTCGCCGGCGGCAGTGAGTTCCTTCGCCGCGCCGATGCAACCCAGCGCGCAGACGCCGAGCCAGACAAGGCCAACGAGCAGCCAGTGGTGCTCGTGCAGGAAAGGCCAGGCCTGCTGCTGCCACCATGCCCGCCAGGGCCCGCGCCGTTGTTCGTCTCCCACTTCGTCTCGTCCGTCTGGCATGGTCACTTCCTCCGATGCCCGGTCGCGGCACAACACCAAAGCGGTTCGGGGCGCTGCCCCGTACTCACAACATGGGGTTCCCACATGAGCGCGAAGTCCAGCGTCCAAACCTATCTCATCTCGCTGCGGCGTCCAGGGGATCGCGCCTCAGTTGCTCGACTACTACGCACTGCCTGGGGGCAATCGCCCGGGGAACCGCGTCCTGCGCGCCGGACGGACGGGGGGACGATTCCGCGTTTTTCCGACTGCCCGCCCGCCCAGATCCACACCGAATTCCTGACCCAACGTCTCCAGGGCGCGCCGGGTCTCCTTCGCGTTGCAGCCCATGGCTTGCAGCAGACCGGCATAGTTGGCGACTGCGTCCTGGAGATGCGGATGGCGATGGCCGGTCTCGCGGGTGAACCGGAGGAAGATCTCCACTACTCGCCGGCTCACCGGCTCGGCCTCGGCTAGCCGGCCAGTGGCCAGTAACAGTGCGACTAGGTTGTTGAGGCGGATTGCGACAGTGGGATGGCCCAAGCCGAAGCTATGCTCATCGATCACGAGCGCACGGCGCAAGAGCGGCTCGGCCTCGGCCAGCCGGTTGGTGCCATGGCACAGATTGGCCAGGTTGCTGAGGTCGTGGGCGATGCGTGGATGGTGAGAACCGAGACTCCGCTCATCAATCGCCAGGGCGCGGCGCAGGAGCGGCTCGGCCTCGGCGAGGCGGTTGGTGTCACCAAGGAGTCCGGCCAGGTTGCAGAGAGCGGTAGCGACGATCGGGTGGTCTAGCCCAAGGCTCTCCTCGTGGATCGCCAGGGCGCGGCGCAGGAGCGGCTCGGCCTCAGCCATCAGATTGGTGTCACCAAGGAGTCCGGCCAGGTTGCAGAGAGCGGTAGCGACGATCGGGTGGTCTAGCCCAAGGCTCTCCTCGTGGATCGCCAGGGCGCGGCGCAGGAGGACCTCAGCCTCGGCGAGCCGGTTGGTGACGTGAAGCAGATGCGCCAGACTCAGAGCGCTCGCACCGAAGCATGGGTCTTCCGGGCCGAGAGCCTGCTCAATGACCGTCAGCGCGCGGCGCAGGAGGACCTCAGCCTCGGCGAGGCGGTTGGTGTCCTCGAGCAAGCCGCCCAGGTCGTCCAGACGGATGGCGACGTTCGGGTGTGTCGGGCCGAAGACCTGCTCAGCGATGCTCAGGGCGCGGCGAAAGAGCGCTTCGGCCTCGCCGAAGCGGTTGGTGCGCCGAAGCAGTCTGCCCAAGCCGCCGAGGAACCACGTGACCTCCGGGGCGGGCGGGCCGAGCCTCTTGTCATGGATCTCCAGGGCGCGGCGAAAGAGGGGTTCGGCCTCGGCGAGCCGGTTGGTGGCCATGAGCACGTGGCCCAAGTTGGAGAGGCCGGTGGCGACGGCCAAGTGGGTCGGGCCGAAGATCCGCTCGACAGTCGGCAAGGCGCGGCGGACGAGCGCCTCGGTTTCTGCGTGAAGCGCGGCGCCGTAGAGGAAGTTACCCAGCCGATCCGCGGCACGCGCCATCTCGAGATCCCTTGGATTCGTCTCCGCCGACCAAGCCTCGAAGCTCTCCATGTAGGCCTTGCCCATTGCCCGTTCTTCACGCAGCCAGACCCAATAGTCCCGCAGTTCGTCTTCATCGCGCTCATGGACCAGTAGGAATCGGTCGATGTCCAGCAGGTAAGTGCGGAGACGGTCGCGGTCCTCGGTCTGCCGGAGTAGCCAGGGGAGTTCGTCGGCCTGACGGTCGTCTATGGGCCGCCCGGCGAAGGCCCCGGCCAGGCGGAAGCGCAGAACTCGGGCCGTGCCAGGATCGGGCACGTACCGTCGTTCGACGGCCTGGCGCAGGTACTGGTGCGCGAACCCCAGCACGCCGTCACGGTCCACCAGGCTGTCCGCCAGCGCGCAGCGCACCGGCGACCAAAGCGCGGCGGGCAGGCGCTCCTGTCCGGCGGGGCTTAACGCCTGGAGCAGTTCGGGTTCGGTCAGGCCGCGGCGAGCCGCCCAGAGCAGCGCCAGTGCCTCGCGCACCAGTTCAGGCCGGTCGCGCTCGAAGTCGCGTTCATAGCGGGCCAGGACCTTGCCGAACAGCGCGGGGATGTCAGCCGCCTGAAGGTAGTCGGCAATCTGCGCGTCGAGCCGGTCGTGTACTCCCGTGGCCCGCAGGTCGTCGAGAAGGGCCTTGAGATAGAGTGGACTGGACGCTGCCGGCACGGCCGCGATCCTGTGGGCGCGGGGTTCGGAAAGCCCTTGGCTGAAGTGTGCCAGGTAGCGGGCAATCAATCGGACGCGCTCTTCGGGTATGAGCGGCTCGACGGTGAACGCGGACCAGCCGCGCGGCTTGATGGCGTCGAGCGTGTCGCCCGGCAACGTCGAGACGACAAGCCGCAGTTCGCCCGGTAGCCGGTACGGGATCCAGGCCAGCAGGCGACCGCGCTCCCGGTCCTCAATCTGGTTGAGCGCATCGAGCACAAGCACGGCGCGGACACCTCGTTCCTTCGCCCGGAATGCCAGGCGGCTGAGATACTCAGGGAAGACCTTGACCATCTCCTCGGCCTGCCCGGGAATTCTCTTCTCCCAGGAACCGGAACCGTCCGGTGTACCGTCGTCGCCGCACCAGCGGACGATGGCCACCAGCAGTCGGCGCATCAGGGCCAGGTGTCCTGCGCTCATGGGGGAACTGCCGATGTAGTGCTGGAACAGGAAGCCATCTGGGTTGGCCTGACGCCAATGCGCGATCCAGTTGGCCAGCAGGGCGGACTTGCCTGCCCCTGACTCCCCCAGCACAGTCAGTCCACACCCGCCAGCGCCAGCGCGTGCAAAGGCGTCGAGCCGGTTGAAGTAGCTCGCGCGCCCCACGTAGAACTCAGTGCGCCGACTCTTGGCGTAGGCCTCGTGGTCGCGGTCTTCGCGCGTCCATACGTCGGGCACTCGGTCGGCCGGGAACTCGGCGTCGATGGCGGCGGTGAGGTCGGCGAGGACGAGTGCGGCCAGGGCGCGCGGGTTGGCGTAGCCTTCGCGCAAGGGGATATGCTTGGCCTGGCAGATGGCGCGGACCCGCTGCTTGAGTGCGCCCTGGCACGCGGCGTTGGCCGGCGCTTCCGGCGGGTAGTCGCCCCCGTGGGCCTGGGCGTACCCCGGGTCACGGAAGTAGAAGAACGATCGGCTGGCCACGTCGGGGGCATTGAGCACACCGTGGAGAATCTCCAGTTCGGTGACGCTGTGTTTGGCCACCCGGCTTCCCAACCATCCCTCCTCGTCGAGCAGGGTCGGCGAATACGCCTCCGGGCCGGGCACCCAGCCGTAGCGTTCGCCCAGTAGACCGATGAAGTAGGGGCGGCACCGTCTGATCTCCGCCAGGCAGTGACGCAGCGTCTCCTGGCGCTGCGACTGTTCCTCGGTGACCCCCCAGCGCAGGTCTACTTCCACGAACTCGACCGCCCCCTCGCGGCAGACCTTCCGCAGGGTCGGCCAGACGTGGGCCATGAGTTCGTTGCGGTCCTCGACCATGTCGCGGAACGTCGAGGAGACGAACACCCGGACGACGCGGTCCTTGGCGGCGGGCGGCGGTGTCGGGCAAGTTGTCATGGCAAACCACTCCCGAGGCCCGCCAGGAACGGGTTGAACCTAAGTGGCGAGTGGCAGTGCGGGCACGCCGAAAGCAGACGCGGGTCGGCGAAGGCGAAGGCCGGCAGATCAAGACACGGAGACTGGCCTGGGGTAAGATGACCGCAGATGGATCGGATGGCCATGATTATCGCATCCGACGGTTCCAACTGGCGACCGCAGGCTGGACAACGGGCACTGCGGCAGTCCGCGGCGGTCAGGATTGCCGGGCCGGCCATGATGCCGTGGAGGTCGAGGAAGAGCACCGCACCGGTCGCGGTTCCGAGCATCACTGCATCACCGAGAACGGCGGTGGCGCGCACGGGCGCGGGTGCGATAAACGCCACCTGGCAGCTCCCTCTTCCGATGTCCCACACCCGGAGGGTACTGTCCTCACTCCCCGAGACCACACGCCGTCCGTCCGGCGTCACACTCACGCAATTGACCTTGTCGCTGTGACCTTCGAGGGTGCAAAGGCACGCCCCGCTCGCCAGGTCCCATACCCGTAGAGTGTTGTCATTGCTCCCTGATACGGCGCATCGTCCGTCCGGCGTCACACTCAGGCACTCAACTGAGCGGCTGTGGCCTTCCATGGTGCGCAGGCAAGCACCGCTCGCCAGGTTCCAGACCCGCACGGTCTTGTCAAGACTCCCCGAAATGACACGCTGGCCGTCCGGGGTCACACTCAAGCAGTTGACCCCGCACCTGTGACCCTTGAGGGTGCACAGGCACGCCCCGCCCACTAGATCCCAGACCAGCACGTCACTGTCGTCACTCCCCGAGACCGCGCGTCGGCCATCCGCCATCACGGCCACACATTTGACGATGTGGTTGCCGTTGCCTCTTAGAGTGCGCAGGCAAACCCCACTCTCCAGATCCCATACCCGTAGGGTGTCGACCGAACTTACCGACAGAACGCGCCGGTTGTCCAGTGTCACACTAGCACGGAAGAACCAGTCGTCTTGGCCTTCTGTGGGGCGCAGGCAGATCCCGCTCTCCAAGTCCCATACCCGTAAGCTGTAATGACTCACTGAAACGGCATGCAGAGCGTCCGGCGCCACACTCACGCTGTTGATCCCGTCGTCATGGCCCTCCAGGCTGCGCAGGGACACCCCGATCTCCGAATCCCATACCCGTAGGGTCGTGTCCCAACTCCCTGAGACCACACGCCGACCGTCTGGCGTTACTGCAACGCTCAAGACCCCGCCACTGTGGCCTTCCATGGTGCGCACGCACACCCCGCTCTCAAGGTCCCATACTCGCAGGGTCCTATCCTGACTCGCCGAAACCGCGCGCCGCCCGTCCGCCGTCACGCTCACGCTCGCGACTGCGCCGCCATGGCCCGCCAGGGTGCGCAGGCAGACCCCACTCTCCGCGTCCCACACCCGTAGGGTCTGGTCAGAACCCCCCGAGACCGCGAGTCGACCGTCCGGCGTTGCCGCCACGCTCAAGACCCGGCCAGTGTGACCTTCGAGGGTGCGCACGCAGGCCCCACTTTCCAGATCCCAGACCCGAAGCGTGAGGTCTGTATGGCTGACGCCGCCACTCCCCGACACCGCACGTCGGCCGTCCATTGTCATGCTCACGCAATTGACCGTGTCGCCATGGCCTTCGAGGATGCGCACGCACGTCCCACTCTTCACGTCCCAGACCCGTAGCGTGTGGTCATACCCTCCCGACACCGCACGCCGTCCGTCCGGTGTCACGCTCACGCAACTGACGAAATGGTCATGGCCTTCAAGGGTGCGCAGAAGCGCACCACTATCCAGATCCCACACCCGCAGGGTCTTGTCCCAACTCCCCGAAACTGCGTGTCGGCCATCGGGAGTCACACCCACGCAACTGACCGCGCGATCGTGGAACTCGATGGTGCGCAGGCACGCCCCGCTGCTCAACTCCCACACCCGGAGGTCGCCATAGCAGACCGAAACGGCGCGTTGGCTGTTCGGCGTCACACTTACGCTAAGGACCCGGTCGATGTGGCCTTCGAGCGTGGAAAGCAGGGTGGGCTTTGGATTGTGCCGGGCATCGGGTGGCCAGCGGCGCAGCGCGTGGGGGGCACGCAGTGAAGGCACCAAGACGGCGGCAGCTGCGTGAACAGGCCCCGCAGGTTCCGCATTGAAGGCGTGCTGAAGGACGAAGCCAGGGCGTCCGCCGTGACCCAGCAACGGGTAGTATTGGGCGGTCACGAAGCCGGCGAATGCCTCAAGCCGGTCGCGCCGCGTCGGTGTCTCCACTAACCGCCTGCACTCAGCCTCGATCTCCTCCTCGGTCCACATGCGGCAGGCGGCGGGCGGTGCCGGCAGTTGCGGGTCGGGTCCGGCGACCGTCTCGCCGCGCCCCAACTGGTCCCGCCGATCACTCCATGCTTTGGCGTAAGTGATGGTCTCCACCGTCCAGCGACGCACGCATTCGCTGCGTTCGCGTTCCGCGACCAGTTCGGCATGCGCCTCCGGTAGTGCCTCAATGGCCAGGTGGTAGTCGGCCTGCAGTGGAACCACTTGGCCGTGCCGGCAACGGGCCTGGATGAACAGGAGGTCGCAGAGTGTGTGGCAGAGATCCCCCAGTTGCCGGGCACCAGCCAGGTGGTACACCAGTTGCAGAAACGGACGCTCGCTCACTCCTTCCCAACTTTGGTTCCCGCCCGGGTCCGCCAATCCCCGGAAGTAGTCCGCGATCTGGCCGTGCAGTTCGGCCGCGTCTGCCCCAGCCCCGTACCGGGCAACCACGGCCTGGCGAAGCTGGCTGTGAAAGAAGTCCAGTTGGGGACCTCGGCGCTGCAAGTAGCGGCGCAGGCCACGCTCGACACGCCGGGCAGCAAGGGCGGCCCGGGGGCCGAGGCGGAATTCCAGCAGGTTGGCCAGTTCCTGGCTCGACATGCCTGCGCGCCCCAGAGATAGATACATACACCACAGTCGCACCTCCTCTTCCCCAAACACCTCAAGGCGCTTCAGAACCCACTGGAAGAGGCTCACGGTGTCCGGGTGTTGCACAGGCAGTTCGCCGATGAGCCTGGGCACGATGCGGTTCATGTCGGCGCCGCCAAGGGAGCGCAGAACATCCAGCATGACCAGGAGATAGAGCGGATTCCCTGCTTGCGGCACCCGGCAGAGAGCGGTCACATGCGGGGGGGCAAGTTCCTTGCAGTACTCCCGAAGATACCCGGTGACGATGGCGCTGATATCCGGTTCGGACAGCGGACCGAGCGACAGGCGCTTGGGTTCGGGCCCAAAGTCGTCGAGGGCACGGAGCACCCGTTTCTCCGGCCCCCCCTCTGCCGCCCCGGAATCATCCACGCAACTGACCACGACACGGACTTGCGGGCCGAGGCGGTGCGGCAGCCAGTTGAGTTCATGCCCGTCGCTGAGTTGATTGAGGGCGTCGAGGATGAGGACGATACGGCGCTCGCCAGCGTAGTCACCCAGGCGGTTGGCGAAGCGAACGCACAGGCTATTGAGATCGTGCTTGGGATCCTCCTCCACGGGCCATGCGATGCCACTGTGGTCCAGTTCGTCGAGCAGGCGCTCGACCAGGGAGCGCGCGTCAGCCGGTCGTTCGGACACACCGACGAAGTGGGCCAAGACTAGGGCCGAAGGAGCAGGTCCAGCGGTTGAAGTGACATCCTGAGAACCAGAACCTCTGTCTTCCGCGGACGGCATGAGTCCCCGCCAAAGCCTGGCCATTAAGGCAGACTTACCCTGCCCGGGAGCGGCGGCGACGACGGTCAGGCGGGGGGCATCGGCGGCGGCGCTGCTGACGAAGTCGAGGAGCTGCCGAATCTCACGGTCCCGTCCCCGGAACCAGCGCCGATGAGATTCGGCAAAGGCCACGATCTGCTGCCTCTCCGCGTCGACCGGCAACAGCGGCAGGGGTTTGGCGAGAGCGACAAGCCTTTCTGCGAGTTCCGGCGGGACGGGCTCAAATTCATCCGTGTAGCGCGGGTCCAAGTCCGGTTCCGTGCCGAGCATCTGACGCCAGAGGTCCTTGCTCACGTAACGCTCGTCGCGCAGGACGCCGGACCACAGGTCTTCGAGCACCATCCGACCGAATGCCTCCAGGTCGGAGAATCCGTCGCCGTTCCAGACACAGGGATACTCGCGGAAGGGGCGGGAACCGGACTTGATCAGGGCCTTGAGTCTCCCGACGTTGGCCTCGCTCTCGACGAAGGTTGCCCTGGCCGCGGCATCCGCGTTGTCCGGCACAAGGGCCATGCGCAGGTAGAAGAAGCTGCGTCGGCGGACACGACCGACGAGCGCGGCATGGCGGATCTCCATCTCGGTAATCGAGAGAGATGCGTATGCTCTGCGGTCGACACGATCGCGGATCTGCTGCGGCTCGGGTACGAACCCGTAGCGCTGCCCAAGCAGGCTCACAAAAAACGGATCGACACGGTCGATCCACTTCTTGCAGTACTCCCATGGGTTTGAGGTTTCGCCGTTGACGTCCTGTTCCGGCACGCCCCAGCGTAAGTCCACGTCGTAGAACTCCAGCCCCAGCAACTCCACCCGATCGCGCAACTCCGGGAAAACCACGGTGACCAGATGGTCCCGCTCCGCGTGCATGTCCCTGAAGGTGGACGAGATGAACACGCGGATCTGGTGGTCCTGCTGCCGACTGGCACCCTCACTGGCCTGGTCCATGCACGCCCGTTCCCGCCGGAAGAGGTGATCTTGGTCGCCTCCATGGGCCGCGACCGGCGTTACTTCCTGCGTCCTCGGTTTACTCGCATCGGGCGTTACGATAGCCCGCGGATTACCGCGCACAACAGGGCGCGCAGGGCGGGCGCTGCGCGACGCGAGCCCCGAGACGACTTCGCCATGTGTGCCGGACGCGAGTAACCTGAGGGATAGGGCTGGCCGGTGAATGCAGAGTCGGATAGCGGACGACCAGAGAAATGTCGGCCGTCCATGCGAGCGCCTCGACGAAGGTCTCCACGCGGGGCGTCCATGCCTCCAAGAGACGCGCCGCGACGGCCCGGGTGACTCCACCACCATGGGCGAGTTGGTTGCGGAGAGCGGCAAGCGACGTGCGGGCAGTACGATCCTTCGCGTCGCCATCGAGGAGAGGGATGAGAAGGCCTTCCACCAGCAAACGAAGCTCGGGAAGGGCGGTTTCACCCGGGGACAGGAAGCGGACCACGGCCTCGGCCATACCGCGCCACATACCCAGGGTGGGTTCCTCGATGCGGTTGCGCAACTCGCGCAGCAAGGCGTCCGGCAGGGGGCCACGGCGCGCCAAGTCTGCCAGTCCTGCTATCACCACAAAGCGGAGGGTCAACTCCACGGCGTCGCAGGCGTGCCAGAGACGTTGGACCGGGTGCGTCTCCGCCTCGTATTCGTGAAGCGGGATGGCCAGGATGCTCGGGAGACCGGACAAGTCCCAACCGGCAGACGCCGCGCCAACGTCCTGTACCCCGGCCGTTTCTCCAGCGGGAATCGGAACCAGATTACCCCCGCACTTCCTCATGCACATGAACTCGTTGTCGGCGGCGGATGCATCATCCGACACACGCCCGCAGCGGCTGCAGCGGTAAGACATGGGCTTCGACCTCCAGTCCCGATGGGCACCAGGCAGGTGCGCCACTTGTAGTGCCACGGCATGACGCTGACAGCAAAGATGAGTCCCCACCAAGGGCGGGAACGATGGCGACTCACCTTCCCTGCGTGGCTACCCACAACTGGCGCAGGATTGGGCTTTGAGCCCCTTCCATCCACTCCTCGGCCTTCCTTTTCACCCCTTCAGGCACGACCGGCGTCCGGTCGCGCGCCCAGAGCGCCCGCAGTACAAGCATGACCCGTTCCTGCGGGGTGACGCCCATGCCAGCGAGCGCGGCCAGTGTCTCCAGTTCCTTCGGGGTGCCCGAGTTGCCGCATCCCCGACGGCCGCCTGTAGGATACCCCGGATCGGCTGCGCATGCAACAGGCATCGAGGGGCAGACACTCGGCCATTGACAAGCGCCAGGACTCCAGCAGGCAGTGAGTAACAACACTCACGGAACACGGAATGAAGTCGCCACAGCACCCAGCGCGCCACAGACCTCGGCGATACCGGCCTGGCGGTGTTCCCCGGCGCTACAACGGAGATGCTCTTGCCGCGTTCCTCACCCGGTGTCATTGTGTCGTTTGCTATGTAGACCGTTGGGGGTATATCAGAGTCATGCAGTCGGCGGTGATGGCTGAGTATCGGGGTGAGTGGAGCATCGTAGGCATTGCAGTCCGGGCAGGAAGCGTGCGTCCTTCCATCAGAGAGGGTCTTCCCATGAGAAGCTGCGAGGGAAAGCGCGAGAACGGGACGAGATGTGGAGCCGTGATCTACCGTTGCAAGAAGTGTGGGAGTGTCGGCTGTTGCACGGAAGGATGTACGAACCAGGCGTTCAAGTCCGGCAGTCAGATTTGCCACCAGTGCGGCAGCAATCTGAAGGATTCGGTCTGAACTCCGTCGCGTGTGCCCGCCATGAGAGTGTCCCGGCACTCAACAAGAACAAGAGGTCGCACTGACCAGACTTTGGGGAACCCGTGATGAGCGCTACCGTTGAAGCCACGTTGTACACGACAGGATCTGAGACCACAGAGCAGCAACTTGCCGAGGACATCAAGGGTGAACTTGAGGATCAGCATGATGCCGGCCCAGCGGTGAAGCAGTTCAAAGTCACGATCACAGTCGAAGAGGTGAGACCGTGTCGGGGGAAATAAGGATGCAGGAGTCGAGAATCGGGACGGAAGAGGAATGTGCCCAGTTCTCACGGGGAACTGACCCTGGAACCAAAGGCTGGTGGTACCACGGGACGAGGGAAAGAGAAGCGAGATCCCTGACTGACGGCACCAAGAGGTTCGAGGGTATCGGCGAGGTCTGTTTCACACGAAATCCGCAGGGCGCGTCTCAGCACCATGGGAAGTTCGTGATCCGTGCGATGCTGCACGTCGACAGGAATTCGGGGGATCATTACTACGAGCAAGACGCATCCGTTGGCATCACCGGAGGGTTCGACGAGATCAAGGTGTACGGTGCCTCTTGTATCATGGTTGAGCGGTGTTATCTCGGGGATCACACCGGCATAGGTGGGGTCAACGGGACCGCGGGGGTTCGCCGCACGGGGCGTTAGGCGGATAGCAGGCCGCCTGCTACTGCACTCCGCTGGCGTTCCAGAACAAGGAATGGACAAGCATCGCCCGTGGGGATCGTGACCGTGACGCGAGACGAATTGCGCTTCGCACGAGGAGCCTTGTGATTCATGCCGAAACCTGCTGCCAGCGAGAGGTCACAGTCTCGACCTACCGCCATGGAGTTGTTCACCGACCGGGATCGGGAACAGGAACTCCTGCGGGCCGCATTGGCCCCGGGACCGACACCGCCCGAGCACCCTGAGCGTTTCCTGACCGTGTTCTACGGCGTCGGTGGCGTCGGCAAGAGCACGCTGTGCTGGCGGGCACGCGAGACCGCAGGCACGGAGTTCCGGGACAACCCGCCCGTTCTCCTGCACCTGGACTTGGACGGCAGCGGCTGGCATCCGAATACCGGTTTCGTAGCGCTGGCGGCCGAACTCGCCCGGGCGATGAACCGGAAGGACGTCGGTATCCAGCCCCGGCTGACACTCGCGCTGCTGGTCATCTACGCGCAGTGCGACGGTCGCACGGCCACAGAGATGCCCGCCGGTTTGTGCTGGGATACCGCTGTCGAGGTAGTTGACAAAGGCGTCGAACTGTCCGGTATTCCCGGCGTGGGTTTGATGCTGAAGGGCGCACGATGGCTTCGAGACCGCGCGGAGCAGGACGCCACACGTCGGCGGTTGCGCGAACTGAACCTCTGGCCCGTGGAAGCCTCTGGCCGAATCAACATGGTTGACCTCGACGGGAAGATCGCCAACGCTCTCTACGACGATATCAGGAGTTGGCTGGCTGACAACCCGCGACGGCACGTACGGCTCCTGGTGGACGGATTCGAGCGCATCCAGAGTCAAGAACGCAAGCCCGACGCCCATCAACGGTTCCAGGAGTTCCTGGGCGCCTTCGCGGCCAGCAGCGACCGGGAGGTAGCCGGACGGTTCCGCGCTGTTGTCTTCGGGCGGGAGAGGTTGCGCTGGGACGAGCTGTACGAAGATTCCGGATGGGCAAAGTGCTGGAACCAGCACCTGCTCGAAGGGTTGAGCGAAACAGATGCCCGCCGCTTTCTCACCACGCTCAGCCGCTGGTGGCGGGACCACGGCAATGGGGAGCTCGATGCAGCCACGGAGAAGTACGTGCCAGCCATCCTTGACGCCGCCGATGAACGGCGCGGCAACGACCGGCTGATCTACCCGTACTACCTCGATCTGGCACTGGAACACCTGCAAAACAGCATCAGCCGTGGTGAAGCGCCGGATTTCGGCGCGACCCCGGCTGAGTTGCAGGACCGGTTCCTTCGCTATCTGGCGCCTGACGAACTGGACGCCCTCATGGTCCTGGCCCTCGCAGGGGAGTTCGATGAGCGACTATTCAGGTCCCTGGCAGAGAAACGGGTCATCAACCTCCCTGCCCACAGCTTCCACCGCCGGTTGCGTCAGGAGCACACGTACTTCGAAGCCACGACTGAGGACGGCCGGACCTGGCGGTTCCACCGTCACTTCCAGGATGCGTTGATGGCCCGCTGGCGCGGATCCGACGCCTTGCGCCACGAAGCCCAAGGCGTGATCGGCAGCCTTCTCGACTGCTTCAAAGCTGCCATCGACGGCAAGCCCGAGCGCGACTGGACCTCGGCGCAGATCGAGGCCTGGCGGCACGGAGTGGACATCCTCGTCACCCACGGGCCAGGAACCGGACTCATCCCCGTGGACACGTGGAAAGAGTTGCTGAACGAGGCGCCCTGGTCCGCGGCACACCCCGCCTGCCTGCGGTTGCGCCTGGCGTTCGCTCAACGCACTCTGGCGGGTTGCGAACACCAACTTGGCCCTGAGCACGCGGACACTTTGCGCTGCGTCACTCACCTGGCGAGTCTCCTCAACGACTGCGGCGACTATGGCGCCGCCGAGAAGTGCTGTCGCCGGGGGCTCGAAGCTCACGAGCGCACCCTAGACCCCGACCATCGTGATACCCTGCGAGACGTCCACAATCTTGCCGTCGTTCTGAGTCACCGAGGCGACTACGCTGCAGCCGAGAGACTCTTCCGCCGTGCCTTGGAGGCTTGCGAGCGTGCTCTCGGCTCCGAAGACCTGGATACGCTGACTAACCTTATGACGCTTGCGACCCTTCTTGGCAACCAGGGGTATTACCCGGTTGCGGAGAGACTTCACCGCCGCGCTCTCGAAGCCATGGAGCGTGTTGTCGGGCCTGCGCACCCCCATACTCTGCACAGCGTCAGCAACCTCGCCGTCCTGCTGAGTTGCCGCGGTGACCATGCCGCCGCGGAGAAACTCTACCGCCGCGCACTGGAAGCCCGCCAACGTATGCTCGGCCCCGAACACCCGGACACCTTGACCAGTGCCCATAACCTCGCCTGTGTCCTGGCCGAGTGTGGCAGTCAAGCCGAGTCCGAGAAACTTCACCGGTGGCTGATCGAGACGCAGAACCGTACTCTCGGCCCGGAGCACCCCGACACCCTTGCCAGTGTCAACTCCTTGGCCGACTGCCTGGTGGGCCTCGGCGATCACACGGAAGCCGAGGAGCTCTACCGCCACGCGCTCGATGCCCGTGAGCGCCTCCTCGGTCCGGAGCACCCCGACACCATGTGCAGTTTCGACAGGCTCATCAGACTCCTGAATCATTCTAGGGACTATGGTGGGGCCCTCCATCTTGCCGAGCGCCTCAACGAGTCCTGCCAAAAGGCCAGAGCCAATGATCCCGTGCGTTGGCCGCATTTCTCGTCGATGGACATCCAAAGCCTCGCCGCCTGGGCAGGCGTTCCCCTCGGTGGTGCTACCGACGACCTTTACGCTGAAGAGGACCGCTATGCCCGCAAACTGGAGTTCATCGAGGCCTTTGTCGGCCTAGAGGACCCGGTCGCACTGGTATGCGCCAACCAACTGGTGATGGCTCTGTGCAAGCGCGGAGACTATGATGAAGCGGAGACTATGTATCGTCGTGTGCTGGACGCCCGCGACCGCGCGCTTCCACCCGATCACCCCGACACGCTGAATGGTGTTGAGAACCTTTCGCTATGGCTTGATTCCTGGGGGCGTCCAGCCAACGCCGCGGCGTTACTGAAGCATTACGCCGGCCTTTCGCCCGATGCCTGCCGGAGACTGCGCTACCCATGGGCTTGTAGCGCCTGCCTGGCCGGTGACTTGGAGACGGCAAGAGAGTTGATCAATGCGGAAATCCGCGAGAACCCCATGGCGCTGGACCGTGCCGTCAAACACCCCGACTTCGAGGCCATCCGGGAGTTCTTGCTCCAGCTGAAGCAAGACGCGGCCGCAACGCAGACCAAAGATATTCCCGAGGTAACTGCTCAGGTACTGGAAAGGCCCCAGGTTTCGTCTCTGGCCTGCCGAATGCCTGCCGTGGACGGGTGGTCGCTCTGACGTGCAGGTTTTCCTCGTCCGCCGACTGGATTCATGCGCCCTGCCCCTTTACAGTATAC
>CAILKC010000093.1 GCA_903834675.1 uncultured Victivallales bacterium
GCGGTCTATGCGAAGGGGGTCCGCCTCTGCGCCAAAGACAAAGCGAAGCTTGAAACCCGGATTCTTAGGTCAGAACAGCTTCCATGGTGGGACGTAACCATCACGCCATTAGAGGTATTTTAGTATTTACCAACTCCCTGACATCATCGAGCAGCGCCTGGCCCCGGAAGCGGCTCTGCAGTTCATGGAGAAGCCCTTCACCCGCGAGACCCTGGCCCGCAAAGTGCGTGGCATGCTGGGTACGTAGAGGCTCTTGCAGAACCCCCGAACCCCTCGCAAACCATGCTGGAGGGCGAGCGGCCACGGTCTCCGTTGCACCAGGCCCAATGGGGCCCGTTGAGCTTGTCACGCGCTACGTCCTGGACTTATCCACAGTTCCGCCGGGTAAGCTGTCCTGGGCCTGGGCTCCGCATCACGGTTGGCTGGCGCAGAGCCGCAAGCGCGAGAGCACCGGGCAAGCTTTGGCCTGCAGGATGCGGAGGCGGAGGCGGGACGCGGTAACGGCCGGGAAACGCTGCCAGCGCTGGTGGCCGATGGTGGCGCCATGGCAGAGCGGCGTCCAGGCGCCCTCGCGTTCGACCTCCACGACCCATGACTGGACGCGCTGCCCGAGCTCGATATGCTCCTGGAGCACGACCTGGTCGAAGGTTACCGGCCGGGGAAGCTCAACGGTCAGGCTGGCCTGGGTGACGCCATCGTCGCTGGCCCAGTAGGTATCCTCGCGGCCATCGACCAGGTGCGCTGCGGCATAGTCGGGGTGGTTGCCGCGGACGCTGCTGGCGCTGACCGTAGCGCCGCGGGCCAGGTCCGTGGCGAAGGTCGTATCGAGGGTGCGCCGCAGGCCGAGGAGGCGTTCGGCGTCGATCTCGTGGATGCGCCCGCGGCGATCCGGCGGCAGATTCAACAAGAGGTTGGCGCCCCGGCCCACCGACTGGTAGTAGATGTCGACGAGATTCTGGACCGTGCGCACCTTCTGGTCCTCGTGGGCATGGTAGAACCAGCCCGGCCGGATGGAGACATCGACCTCGGCCGGCAGCCAGCGCGTGCCGTCTTCATGGCCGCGGTTCAGCTCGCTGGTGACGGCGAAGCCGGGGCACCAGCCCGCCGGGTTGAGGGTACACCAGTTGGTCTCGCCGGCACTGCCGCTTTCGTTGCCGCACCAGCGCACGTCCGGGCCGACATCGCTGAAGATGACGGCCTCGGGCTGGAGGTCACGAACGAGCTGCCAGGTCTTCTCCCACCCGTAGTAGGTCGTCTTATCGATGGTACGCTTGTCGCGGGCGCCGCCGTAGAAGCCATCGCCGCCGTTGGCGCCATCGTGCCACATTTCGAAGATCGGGCCGTAGTCGCTCAGCAGTTCGGCGAGCTGGTTGCGGTAGTAGGTGACGTACTCGGGGCGGCCGTAGAGGGCGTGGTTGCGATCCCAGGGCGAGAGATAGACGCCGAAGCGTAGGCCCTGCCGGGCGCAGGCGACGGACAACTCGCGCACCACGTCGCCTCTGCCGCCGCGCCAGGGACTGTTCTTGACGGAGTGTTCGGTGTAGCGCGAGGGCCAGAGACAGAAACCATCGTGGTGCTTGCAGGTGAGGATGAGACCCTGCATGCCGGCGGCACGGGCGATGCCGACCATGGCATCGGCGTCGAAGTCGGTCGGGTTAAAGATGGCCGGCGACTCATCGCCAAAGCCCCATTCAAGATCGGTGAAGGTATTGGTGGTAAAATGCAGAAAACCGTAGAACTCGAGGCGGTGCCAGCGCCGCTGGCGCGGGCTGGGAAGTGGCCCGCAGGGGGCCGGGGGCGGCGGTGTGGGTCGGGTCGTGTCGGTCATGGTTCTCTCCGGACAGATGCCTGGGCGCGGGGTTCTTTGCCGGGACTACAGTCGCGGTACCGTGCAACCGCAATATAGCCTTCCCGGCGGTCCCGACTCGGCCGCTGCGTGGCCAGGCGAGCGCCATCCCTGGAGCCGCGCTCGGCCCGACCGTCCTAATCCGCCTCGCGCCAGGCGAGCGCCATCCCTGGAGCCGCGCTCGGCCCGACCGTCCTAATCCGCCTCGCGCCAGACGGGCGCCATCCCTGGAGCCGGCGGTCCCCGCCGTATCCCCATCCCTGGAGCCGGCGGTCCCCGCCGTATCCCCATCCCTGGAGCCGGCGGTCCCCGCCGTATCCCCATCCCTGGAGCCGGCGGAAGTCCTGCCTGCCGGTGCGAATATCGGGTTCGGCGATGGCCACTTTGACTGGCGCGCGGCGGGATCACTGAACGTGCGCCAGGATATCCGCCTGGCCGCACCATTCTGATCGATGGACCAGGGCCTGTGTCCGGGCGCCGCCGCCCGCGCCTGAATCTCCAGGGAAACGCGCCTGAGGCCAGGCGTATCTCCAGGGAAACGCGCCTGAGGCCAGGCGTATCTCCAGGGAAACGCGCCTGAGGCCAGGCGTATCTCCAGGGAAACGCGCCTGAGGCCAGGCGTATCTCC
>CAILKC010000094.1 GCA_903834675.1 uncultured Victivallales bacterium
ATGAGACGTGCCGACGCGGGTCCCATTCCGCTCCGGCCGGGACGCGCCGGATCGCCTGGAGGGCGGCCCTGCGTGGCCGCCGCGGCGCCGACGCAGCGGCGCCCTCCAACGCCCTTCGTCCGCCGCGGCGGACGAGGGGCGGGATGGGCAGCGCGTTGGGTCATACGAGGTTGCTGCAAGTCTCCTACAAGCAAACCCCTACGGAGCTGACTTGCGCCCCCTGGCGGCGCAATCCGTCGGGCGGCGGAGTCAGGGCTTTGCGATTGGCGCCCGCGCCTCGCAGTCCTGGTGGTGGGGGGCCGGCCCGGCCCGGCGAAAGCCTTGGCGCTGGTTGACTGGCGCTGGCTGGTTGCGCATATTGGTTCACGGCGGGCTGGGTGGCGGGAGTGGCCTGCAACCCCTGCCGAATCGAGTCCTGAGGACGCCTGTTGAAAGGCGTTACGCCTGGGGATTGCGCTGGGCTGGCTTAACGGCGAAGAGGGAACCATCATGACACCGTGGTATGGTGCTGCGATCAAGGGTCTCGGGCTGGTCTCCGGCGTGCTGGCCGTAGCCGCTCCGTTGTGGGGCGCCGAGCCCTTTGACGTAGCGCTCAAGAACGGCTCGTTCGAGGAGGGTATGACGGGCGCCGCGCCGACAGGCTGGACGCTGTATGCCGGCCGCGGGAAGGGCCAGAGCCTGACGCTGGTGAAGCCCGCCTTTGGCCAGGGCCAGGCACTGCTCCTGGACAATCGCGATGAGGCGAATGAACTGGGCCTCGAACAGCAGGTCGCCACCCCCGGCGGGATGGCTTACCGCGCCGAGGTGGACGTTGCCGCCCTCCCGGACGCGCCCGCGCCCATCATCATGTACCTGCAACTGCGTTTCCAGCCCTCCAATACCTACGCCCAGCGCACTCTGTACACCCGTGGCACCACGGCGTTCGAGACCCTGTCGCTGAGCGGCGCCATGCCCGCCGGGGACACCAGCATCCGCCTGTACCTCTACACCCATAAGGGCGCTCCACAGACGACCATCCTGATGGATAATGTCCGTCTGACGGGCGGCGTGCCGCCACCCGCCAAGGAGACCGAGGTGCCGCCGCAGAAGGCCCCGCCGGTGACACGTTTGAAGGAGCTGCACCTGCTGACGCCGCTGGTCTCCGGCGGCAAGCCTGCGGCGGCGATCGTGGCGCCGCCCGGGCGCTACGAGCAGGCGGTGGCGCTGCTCCAGGCCGCCATCCGCGAGCAGACCGGCTGCCTGGTGCCAGTGTTAGCGGACAGCGACCCGGAGTCCGCCCTGCCCCTGCGCGGTCACCGCATCATCCTCGGCAACCGCTCGACCAACCGCCTGACCAGCGGGCTCTACGATGGCTACTACACCCTGCTCGACCTCCGCTACCCCGGGCCGGGCGGCGCCGTGGTGCAGTCGCTGCACAATCCCAACGCGAATGAGCGCAATGCGATCCTGGTCGGCGGTAGCGACGACGGCGGGGTGCAGCGTGCCGCGGCCCTGCTGGCCGAGCGGGTCCGGGCGGCGCCGAAAGGTCCCGATCTCGCCCTGGGCTGGATTCTCGACGTGCGCCTGCCCGAAGGCACGAAGCTGCCCGCGGATGCCCGGCAGGCCGAGACCTGGGAGGCCTCCGACGGTTACGGTTCGTCGGGCTACTTCGGCTGGAGCAGCCTCAGCAAGTGCATGGCCATGTACTTCATGACCGGCGACGAGGCGCACGCTCGGCAGTTCCTGCGGCTCTCGTTCCCTGACAAGCAGGCTTTTCAGGAGCTCTGCGACATCGATGGCGAGCGCATCGAGAACAAGGATGATCCCCTGGCCGGCGCCTACCACTACAACCAGCACATGACGATGCTCTATTGGGACCTGATCGAGGAGAGTCCCTTCTTCACCGACGAACAGCGCTTGCGCATCACCAATGCCCTGGCCCGGCAACTGGAGCACCCGGACTTCGCCCGCCAGGGCATCTTCGCGCTGCGCGGTCCGGCCTCGCGGGTGAGTTCCCGGCACGGCCAGTGGGCTGCCATCGGGCTGTACTGCCTGGGACGGTACTTCAATGCGTACTATCCCGATCCCATCTGGGAACACTGCGAGCAGGCGGGTGTATTCGCCTTCGGTTCGCTGCACTTGAATGCCTGCGTCGACGGGGAGAGCGACAATCTGTACTGGTACAGCACCGGCGTGGCGCCCATCTTCACCTACCTCTGCCTGACCGGCGACCGCGTGCCGGTGCAGAAGGGGACCATCGCCGAACTGCTGCGGGGCCAGGAGATTCTGCTCAACGGGGTCAAGGGCGATGCGCATATCCGCTATGCGGCGCTGAGCTTTCTGCACCAGGCGGCCTACATCACCGGCGATGGCCGCTGGATCGGCTACCGGCAACGCACGGGGCAAGACCCCGACGTCTTCCGGCTGGGCCAGTCGTATTGGCCACCGGAGGATCTCAAGCCGGCCGAGCCGACCGATCTTGGCGGGCAGTGGTCCATCCAGCGTTTGCCGATGACGCTGTGGTCCGACCGCGGCAGCGGCATTCCCTTTGACCAATCGTTCCTCTTTGGCAGCTTCCGCACCGAGACCGGATCGGGCGGCGACTTCGTGCTGCTGGACGGCTTCAATGGCGCCTCGCGCAATCCCTACCACACCTTTGCCATCCTGGACCTGCGCCTGGCCGGGACGCGGCTGCTGCGGAACTACTTGAATCAGGTGTTGACCAAGGCCGACGGCATGGTGGAGCCGGCCGTGGCGATGGATGCCGGGCTGCTTTTTGCCGAGCGCCTGGGCGCGACGGCGACGGCCTGCGGGGTGGTGCCGCGGGCGGCGTTCTGCACCTGGCAGCGGACGCTGGTCCAACGGCTCGAGCGCTATGCGCTGGTGGTGGACGACCTCGAGTTTCGTGCCGACAGCCAGAACATGGCCGTGCAAGTGCTGTGGGAGACCTGCGGTGGGCGCTGGCAGCCCGAGCTGGAACGGGCCACGATCACGGCGAGCACAGGCCTGGCCGTGCCGACCGGATGGCAGGGGTTCAACGCGCTGGAGGCGCAGTGTACCTCCGAGCCGGCCACGCCGGAGCGGCTGGCCCGGCTGACCTCGCTGGGCATTGTCTTGCTGCGGGCCCAGGCGCCGGGCGAGCGTCTCGAGATGCCGTTTCACCTGGAGCAGCCGTTCGCGGGCGAGGCGTTCATGGACACCCTCAAGTACGTGGACCGCGGCATCGTGCGAGTCCTCCTTGATGGGGCCGTTCTCCAAGAGCGCCTGAGCCTGTACGCCGAGGTCGCGGCCGAGGAACGCCTTGCCCTGGGCACGGTGACCCTGCCCGCCGGCGACCATATGCTGCGCTTGGAGGTCGTGGCCCGCGGTGGATCGAGCGCCACCTGCTATGCGGCTCTGAGCGGGCTGTTGCTCAAGCCGGCCAACGCCGTGCCGTCGGCGGTAAGCGCCGGGCAGCCGGGCTTTGCGCTCTCCACCGCCGACCCGCTGGAGGTGCAGGGCTCCGGGCAGATCAGCATGGCGTGGAGCGGTCCGGCGCGTCAGGGCGAGCACCGGCTCTTCTTCCACGTGCTTGCCCGGGCCGCTGCCAGCACGCCGGGCTCGGCCAGCCAGCGGCTGGCGCCCAACGCGGCCCTGTTGCGCCTGCCGGGCCTGGCCCTGGCGGTGTGTGGCGCCTACGCCGGCATCCAGGCGGAACTGGCCGTCCTGGCCACGGACCACCTCTATGGCCGCGAGCTGACCAAGGCTGGGTTCAGTGTGCCTTTGCTGGCCGCCGACAAGCCCGTGGCGGTGAACTGGGATTTCCCGCGGGGCGAACTGGTCATCGAGGCACGCGAGCCGGTGAGCTTGAGCCTGGCGCTGGCGGATCCCGCGGCCCTGCGCCTCGCGGGTCAGGCACTAGCCGGGCTGCCTCTGGCGCTGCCGGCGGGGCGCCACACCCTCACCGGCGCCACCCCCGCCGCCGCCGTGGCGGCCGACCTGAGCGCCGGACTCGAGGGTCTGCGGGATCCGGCCGC
>CAILKC010000095.1 GCA_903834675.1 uncultured Victivallales bacterium
CCGCGGCAGACGCCCGCGAGCGCGAGTTCTGGCCCGACTACATGAAGGCCTACGAGGACATGATCCGCAACACCGCGACGGACGAAGCGCCGTGGTACGTGGTCCCCGCCGACAACAAGTGGTTCACACGCCTGGTCGTCGTCGGCGGGGTCATCGAGACGCTCTCTTCTCTGGACCTGAAGTACCCCGCGGTTAGCCCTGAGAAGAAGGCCGAGCTGGAGACGACGAAAGCCGCACTCCTGAACGAATAGGGAGGCTGCCCCGCCGGTCAAGAGCCGCGGCGTTTCCAGTCATTGCGGGAACCGAGAGCGCGGCGGGCGGCTTGTGAGTGTCCCAAGACGGCAAGCGTCGTATCTGACCCCTCTGGCAACGGGGTGGCATGCGGGGCTACGGTAGGGGAGTCGGTGCGGTCCACCAGGCCGTGCAAGAGGAGGCGGCACAGTTCCTCGATGCGTACCTTCTTCTGGGGGACGGTGCCTCTGATCCCCAGGCTGCCGAGTCCCCGACACTTGTGCTGGAGTTGGTACCCGTCGAACAGGAGCCAACGCGGGGGTGGGGCCACTCACAGCGGCCGTTCTGGTACCGTTCCCGATGGCGGCCATGAGAGAGTTGGTGAATCTGCCGAAAACGTCACTTGGTGGATTTGGGCCAGATTTCCGTCCACCAGCAGGGCGGTTTCCAAAGCAGATTGGGGCGATTCAGGAGGGGGATGTAGGACTGCCCATCCCCCCTTCCAGAAGGCGGTCCCGCTCCTCACTCTGCGCTCTCCTCCAGCCCGTTGACGACCGGGCTCCTACCTCTGCTGACAGCGCGTTTCGGGAACGCATGTCTACATGTTCACTGATGCCTCTTTGGGCCATGTACTTACAACTTTCTATCACCATGATGTAGGGGAACGAGACAACATCATGACATCGACAGATAAAGGGCACCGATCATGGCTGCAATCACAGTCAACCTGGACGCCGACCAGCAGCATGCGCTGGAACTCATACTGAGCGGCGGCAACGTGTTTCTGACCGGCAAGGCGGGAACTGGCAAGAGCACCGTTCTGAGGCTGTTCCGGGAGCTTGCCCCCAAGGGCACCGTGTTCCTGGCGCCAACCGGGCTGGCTGCCCTGAATATCGGCGGCAGCACCATCCACCGGTTCTTCGGTTTTCACGCCGGCATCCTGCCCCCCAACTACCAACCCGCGATGGAACCTGAGCAGCAGGAGCTGATCAGCATGGCCCAGACCATCGTCATCGACGAGATCTCGATGGTACGGAGCGACCTCTTCGCCGCCATGGACAGCATCCTCAGGTCCATTGCACCCCCTGACTGCCAGAACCGTGCTTTCGGTGGCAGGCAGATCATAGCTGTGGGCGACTTCTTCCAGCTACCGCCGGTGGTCACAACCGGAGAGGAGGAGAATCAACTTCTAGGGGACTTCGGCGGGATCCATGCGTTCCAGACGCGGTCCTGGGAACTGGCATACTTCGAGACTGCAGCGCTGAGACACCCCCACCGACACGCTCTGGACGCTGAGTACCTCGAAGTGCTGGACGCCCTTCGGCGAGGTGTCCTGGACCAGTCCGGCAGGACGCTGGAAATGTGCGTCTCCTGGCTCAACAGCCATGCGACGATCAGTGACCCACCGCATGACGTGACCGCCATCTGCACCACAAGAGGCTCGGCCGCCGCCATCAACTGCGTGCAGGACGCCAGGATCCCCAGCCCGGTGGTGGTTGCTACGGCCATGGTGCAGGGCCGTTTCGACGAGGATACCTACCCGACAGAGACTCGACTGGAGTACCGGATCGGCTCGCGCGTCATGCTGCTGAAAAACGTTCTCGCGGGTTGCGGCTTCGAATATGTGAACGGGGACATCGGGGCGGTGGTGAACTTGCGCCTCGACGGCTCGGCAGTCGAGATCGTGCTGGACAGCGGAAAGCCCGTTACCGTGACGGCGCAGACCTGGCTGAACTGCGAGTATGCTGTGGGCCTGGATCCTGCCACAGGACGGCACTGTGTCGACCAGAAGGTGGTCGGCACGTTCACACAACTGCCGATGAAACTCGCGTATGCGATCACCATCCACAAGTCCCAAGGCATAACTCTGGACAGAGCCCATGTCCATCTCGGCCGGGGAGCGTTTGCCTTCGGGCAGCTTTACACCGCCCTATCCAGGTGCCGTTCTCTGGCGGGACTCTCGATCGACCGATGGGTGTACCTACAGGATGTGATGGTCGACCCCCTTGTCGCCGCTTTCCATGAGTGGCTGACGTATCGGGAGCTCGGCCCCATCATGGCTCAAGATCGGCTACTTTGAGGGACACTGCTCAAATGGGTAGAAACAGGATCCCCCTGTTACGGCGTTTGATGCGCCGTAACAGGGGAGCGCTCTCAGATGGCCAATTCCCTGCGACAACTATGGCCGACCATAGCCATCACGGTGCTGTTCCCTTGAGTCCTGACCAGACTCATCGTCATTGAAGGTCCCCTGGGCCGTTCTGGGTGGTCGGCGACCACCGTCACTCCCACGCCCATCCTGCTGCGAAGGCGCGCCAGCGCTCCCGCCCCAGGCATTGTCCAGCCTGTCCGCAAGCCGACGCAGGGAGTCTGCAGTCCTCGGACACACGTCGTTCAGAGCAGGGAAAGGCGCTTCTCTGCCGGGAGCCGTGATGTTACCGACCGCTTCAGCCAGTTCCCGCAGTTTGTCCACGGTGTTGGGTGAAACACGGAACTGCAAAGCAGAGCCGCCCACCGTGACCAGACTTGCGCCGTTCTCCTTCACCCAGCCATGCACCTCGGCGCTTAGGGGAACTAGTCCCCGAATACACACATCCGTGACGTTGTCAGACCATGGCTTCACAAGGACCTGCGTGAACGGTCCATCAAACCTGCCGTCAGGGCCACGTTCGTTATCCCCCCTGTCGTCTGCTACGAGTATCGAAACTCTGCCGCTCTTCTCTGCA
>CAILKC010000096.1 GCA_903834675.1 uncultured Victivallales bacterium
GCCCACCGCATCTCCACCGGGCATTTTGGAGAGGCGCCTGGCCTCAGGCGCGGCGGTGGAGCCCACCGCATCTCCACCAAACCGCGGTGGCGGCCCACCGCATCTCCACCAAACCGCGGTGGCGGCCCACCGCATCTTCACCAAACCGCGGTGGCGGCCCACCGCATCTCCACCAAACCGCGGTGGCGGCCCACCGCATCTCCACCAGACTGCGGTGGCGGCCCACCGCATCTTCACCAAACCGCGGTGGCGGCCCACCGCATCTCCACTGTGAGGGGACGGCGGCAGCCCAGCCTGAGGCAAAGTGGCCTTCGCCCGCGTTGCATCGGGCGCGGCACAGCGTTACCTTCTGCGGCGTTTGCGGTGGCCTGGGGTCCCTTGGTAGCTATGGAAAGCACGAGACAGCCCATGAAGTCGTTCTCTCTGGACGGGAAAATCTGCCTGGTCAGTGGTGGCTCGCGCGGCATCGGGGCTGACATCGCCGTGACGCTGGCCGAGGCCGGGGCGGATGTGGCCATCCTCTACCGCAGCCGGCATGAGGAGGCGGACCGCATCGTGCGCGCCGTCAGCGACCTGGGGCGGCGCGCCTGCGCCATCCAGCAGGACGTGGGCGAGACCGCGGCCCTGGCCGCCACCGTGGAGCGCGTCGTCGCCGAGTTCGGCCGGCTCGATGTCCTGGTCAACAACGCCGGCATCGCGGACCTGGTGCCCTTCTCGCGCGTCAGCCAGGAGACCATGGAACGTACCCTGCGGGTCAACGTGATGGGCCCCTTTTTCCTCTCGCAGGCGGCGGCCCGGCACATGCTGGAGCGCGGCCAGGGCGGGCGCATCGTGAACGTCACCAGCACCAACGGCTTCGTCGCCGAGGCCCTGCTCTCGCCCTACAACGCCAGCAAGGGCGCCATGGAGATGGTGACCAAGTCGCTGGCCATCGAACTGGGCCCGCACGGCATCACGGTCAACAGCGTGGCGCCGGGGCTGATCGAGACGGAGATCGGCATGGACTTCCCGCTCGAGCCGGAGTTCTGGGACTACGCCAAGGAGCACATCCCGCTCGGCCGTCTCGGCAAGGCGAGGGACGTCGGCACCGCGGTCGTCTTCCTCGCCAGCGACGCCGGCGCCTACATCACCGGCCAGCATATCATCGTCGACGGCGGCCTCCTGGCCGATCAGTTCCCCAGAATGCAGTTCTACACCGGTCCGAAGTAGCCCGTCCACGCCAACACCTCGCCGCCAACGGAGGAACGCGATGAAACTGAGTACGGTCGGTCCGATCCTCAACGGCAAGGAGTTGCAGGACGGCGGCGGGGGTTTCTACGAGGTCCGCAATCCCGCCACCGGGGCGGTGATCGCCCGCGAGGCGTGCTGCAGTACCGACACCGTCGCCCGCATCGTCGAGAACAGCCAGGCCACCTTTGCCTCGTCGGCGTGGCAGAAGCTCGCTCCGGCCGATCGGGGGCGGCTCCTGCTGAAGCTCGCCGACCTGGTCGAGGCGAAGGCCGAGGAGTTGATCGAGCTGGAACTGCAGGACGTCGGCAAGCCGATCTCCCAACTGCGTGGCGGCGAGATCCCGCTCACCGCCGCCATCCTTCGCTTCAATGCTGGAGCGGCCGACAAGATCGAGGGCTCGGTCAAGACCAGCGAAGGCGGCTGCTTCTACCTGACGACGTATGAGCCCTACGGCGTGGTCGCTGGCATCCTGCCGTGGAACTACCCGCTGGTCAACGCGGCCCTAAAGGTCTCGCCGGCGCTCGCCGCGGGCAATGTCATCGTTCTGAAGCCCTCGGTGGAGACGCCGCTCAGCACGGTGGCGTTCGCCAAACTCTGCCTGGAAGCCGGGTTTCCCGCCGGGGCGGTGAACGTCGTGCTCGGCTCGGGCTCGCAGGCTGGCAACGCGCTGGTGGCGCATCCGGCGGTGAAGAAGGTCTCCTTCACCGGCTCGACCGCGGTCGGTCAGTCCATCCAGAAGCTGGCCGCGGACAGCCTCAAAGCGGTCAACCTCGAGTGCGGTGGCAAGAACGCCATCATCGTCTTCGCGGATGCGGACCTGGAGCGCGCGGCGCAGGCCGCCGTCATCAGCGCCTTCGTCAACTGCGGCCAGTTATGCGTCTCCTGCTCGCGGCTGCTGGTCCAGGACACGATCGCTGAGCCTTTCCTCAACCGGTTGCGGGACAAGGTTGCGAGGATCACCGTAGGAGACCCGCGGCGGGCGGAGACGCTGGTGGGCCCCATGATCACCGAGGCGCAGTACCGCACGGTGTTGCGCTACCTGGCGGACGCTCCGGCGCAGGGCTGCCGTGTGGTCTGTGGCGGTGGCAAGCTGGGGCTGCCGCCGCCGCTGGACCAAGGCTTCTGGATACAGCCCACGATTCTGGCCGAGGTCAGGCCGGGCATGGCCGTGCATGACGAGGAAATCTTCGGGCCGGTGCTGAGCGTGACCTCGTTCAAGGACGAGGCCGAAGCCATCGCCATCAGTAACAGCGTGGACTACGGGCTCTCCGGCTCGGTCTGGACCGGCAACGGCGAGCGGGCACTGCGCCTGGCCCGGGCGCTGGACACCGGCATCATCTGGGTGAACACCATGCTCACCGGCTACCCGCAGATTCCGGTGCCGCCGCACAAGCTGAGCGGCACGGGCGTCGAACTGGGGATGGAAGGCCTGCGAGCTTACTGCAAACGCAAGAGCATCATGCTGGGGTACGACAGCAGCGCCCCGGTGGGCTGGGGGTTGTGATGGATCTGCAGGCCTACATCGGCAAGAGCGTCGATGCCGTGCCCACGCCGGCCCTGGTGGTGGACGTGGTTGGGCTCGAGGCCAACCTCAAGCTCCTGGCGGACTACTTCGCCGGTCGGCCGGCCAAGCTGCGCCCGCATTTCAAGTCGCACAAATGCGTCACCCTGGCGCGCCGGCAGCTGGCCGCGGGCAGCGCGGTCGGCATCACCTGCGCCAAGCTTGCGGAAGCCGAGGTGCTGGTGGCGGGCGGCGTGACGGACGTGCTCATCGCCAACCAGGTGGTCACCCAGGCCAAGGCCCGGCGCCTGGCCGCTCTGAACCGCCGGGCAACCGTGCGCTCGGCCGTGGACAGCCCCGTGAACGTGGCCGAACTCGGCGCCGCGGCGCGGGAAGCGGGCGTGGAGATCGGCGTCCTGATCGAGGTGGACCTGGGCATGAAGCGCTCCGGTGTGGCGCCGGGCGCAGCCACCCTGGAACTGGCGCGGCGGGTGGCCGCCACCCCCGGCCTGCGCTGCGACGGACTGCAGGGCTACGAGGGGCACCTCGTTACCCTCCCGGACCTGGACGAACGCCGCCGTAAAACCGTCGCAGCCATGACGGAACTGGTGCAGTGTCGGGAACTGCTCGAAACGCACGGACTGCCCTGCCGGATCGTCTCCGGCGGCGGCAGCGGAACCTACGATATCACCGGGAACCTCGCCGGCGTGGACGAGATCCAGGCCGGCAGCTACGCCCTCATGGACGCCTCCTACCACAAGATCCGGCCTGAGTTCGTCTGTTGCCGCTGGGTCGTGGCCACCGTGATCTCGGCGACCGCTGGCCGGGCCGTGGCGGACGTCGGTACCAAGGGCATGGGCTGTGACTTCGGCACCCCCCGCGTGCTGGAGTTCCCCACCGCCGAAATCCCCTACGTGGCCGAGGAACACACGCCCCTGTGGAACGTGTCGGCAACGGTCGGCCAGCGGCTGCGGCTGATCCCCTCGCACGGCTGTACTACGAACAACCTGCACCGGCGCCTGTGGATCGTCCGCGACGGGCTGGTTGAAGACCTCTGGCCCATCGAGGGCAGCGGCTGCCTGGAGTAAGGAACCTCCCCATGCCAACCTGGCCTAGAATCGAGTCCGGCGATCTCACCGGGAAAGTGCTTGATGGTCACACGCACGTCGGCATCAACGTCGCCGGCTACTTTGCCGGCAACTACCCCTACTGCCAGAGCGTCGAAGACCTGCTCTACCGCCTGAACGCCAACGGGGTCGACGTCGCCGTCGCGTTCCCTCTGGGCCCCTGCTCGTTTTTCGACACGCGGCGCTTCCTGCTGGACCAGCGCCGAGTCCCGGCCTCGCCCCGCCTGAGTGCCGCGCCCTACGTCATGGAGAACCGTTCGCTCTGCTCGGAAGTCTACGAGAAAGTCCCGGGGGCGGTGGGGCGCATCCTGCCCTTTGCCTGCATCGACCCCGGCCGCTTCGTCCGCGCCCAGATACAGGCCCTCGAGGCGCTGCTGTCCGAGTACCCCGTCTACGGTTTCAAGGCCGTGGGCGTCAGCATCCAGAGCAGCCACCGCCATCTCAAGGGCAAGGGAGAGGCCTTCCTGCGGCTGGCGGCCGAGCGCAATCTGCCAGTGCTGATGCACTCCACGGCTTACGAGGGGGATCGGTACTCGCACACGCGGATCAACCTGGCGGTGGCCCGAGCCTTCCCGAATGTGCGCTTCTGCCTGGCGCACTGCCTGGGCTTCGACCGGGTGCATCTCGAGGAAGCGGCCGCCATGCCGAATGTCTGGGTGGATTCAGCCGCCATGAAGATCCAGATCGAGCCGCAGGAAATCCTGGCGCCCCTGGCCCGGCGCTTCCCCTCGGACTACAGCGACTATCGCCGGGTCTTCGGCGACCTGGTCCGAGCTTACCCCGACACCATGATCTGGGGCTCGGACTCCCCGGCCTATACCTACATCGAAAAACGCCGCTATGCCGACGGCTCCACGGTCAATTTCATCCTGTGCGGAAGCTATGAGCAGGAGAAAGCGGCGCTGAATGTCCTGTCACCGACTCAGGCCCGGCAGGTCGCCAACGCCAACCCCCGCCGCTTCCTCTTCGGCCACGCCGACTAGCGCACCGAGGTTTCGGCAGGAGCCTCGGTCAGCAGGTCGCGCTGACGCTGTTGAATCTTCCGGACGAGCCGGGGGATGCGCGCCTTCTCAGCCAGCCGCAGCGCTTCGGCTATAGCTGCGGTGGCTGCCGTCTCGTCGCCCCTCGCCGCCGCCACGGAGCCCAGCAGGAGGTGTCCGCGCGCGGCCCCGTCAGAATCGCCCGACTGGAGGCAGGAGTCACTGGCGGCCCGCGCCGAACGCTCGGCCCCGTGCAGGTTCCCTTGCGCGAACTGGGTGCCTGCCAGAGCCAGAAGGGCCTCGCAGGCCTGCGCCGGATCAGCCCGCCGCGAGGCGAGATCGAACGCCGCGATGGCGGCGCACTCCGCCTCAGCGGCTTGGCCATTGGCCAGGTTCACGTCCGCCTGCAACAGCCAGAGGTCCCCGCGTTCGCGCAACGCCAGCCCGACTTCGGCCTGCTGCAGCGCTGCCGCCTGCGCCGCAACCGTCGCGGGGGCCACGGTTCCGGCCTCCAGAGATTCCCGCAGTTCCTTCAGGCGAACGCCAAGCACGGTTGCCTTGTCGCCGCAGCCCAGCAAACGGGCGGCGGCATAGGCACTGCTAGCCTCCGCTGGCCGGTCCAGTCGGCGCAGCGCATCGCCCCGCAGTTCATGCGCCCGGAAACGCTCCTCCGGGGTGCGTGCTGCCTGTTCCGCCATGACCGCGTAGGTCAACGCATCGTCGTAGTCGTGTATGGCCAGAGCCTGCGCCGCGGCCGCCACAGCCTCAGCGCAGGCCTTGGTGGTCTCCCCGGCCTCGAACCAATGCCACGCCAGCTCTCCCGGAGGGGTCCCCGTGCGGGTCGCCAGGGCCTCGGCGATGCGGGCATGCAAACGGCGCCGACGGCGGGTACTGAATTCCTGCGCCAGGAGATCACGAATCATCCGGTGGGTGAAACGGTATCCATCCCCCACGCCGCGCCGTTCCGGCGCCAGAATCCCACGCCGAACCGCCTCGTCCAAGGCCTGCAGGACGCTCTCTTCGGGGCGCCCCAGGATGGCGATGACCAGGTCCAGGTCGAAGGTCCGACCGACCACCGCGGCAACCTGCAGCGTTTCGCGTTCCGCGGCGCCGAGACCGTGCAGACGCCGCTGCAGGATGTCGGCGACGGCCACCGGCGGCGGGATTTCCGCCAGGGTCACCCGGACGGTTTCTTCCGTCATCTGCTCAAGGTCCTGGCTCTCGAGCAGATCTCGCATGACCTGCTCAATGAAGAAGGCATTTCCTTCAGAGTGGCCGTAGACATAGTCGACCAGGGCGTCGGGAGCCTCACGACCGAGAGCGGTCGACAGCCAGGCCGCGACATCCCGGCGCTTCAGTGCCTTCAGCGTGATCCAGTGGGCCACGTCCAGGCCGCGCAGGGTTGAACGTAACTCGATGAACTCCGGGTGGTCGCCGGCAGACTCGGACTGCACCGTCACCACCAGCAGAAGCGGCAGCCGCGGCAAGTCGTTCGGTAAGTACGCGACCAGTGCCTGGGAAGCCGGGTCGCACCAGTTGAGACCCTCGATCCCCACCAGCAGGGGACTGGTCTCGGCGATCCGCCGAAGCAGAGTGCTGACCTCATCATAGAAAGCGCCGAGGTCGGGTGGCGCAGTGCTCCCTGAGGCAGACTCAGCCACCGCCTCCAGAGTCGGCAGCGAACCGGTCGGCGCCCGCTGCCGCGCCTCGCGCAGGATGGGCATCCAGGGCCCATGCGGCCGCGGCGTATCGGTCTTGAACCCGCGGCCGATCAGGGTCATGGCGCCGGCGCCCGCCGCTTCGCGCAGCGCCAGGTCGAAGAAGGCGGACTTCCCGCTGCCTTCGTCACCCTCGATCCAGAGCACCCTGGCGCAGCCCATCCTGGCCGTGGCGCAGGCCGTCTTGACGGTCTGGACCTCGCGTTCGCGTCCGGCCAGGCGGAGGGCCCCGAAATGCCTCTCCCAGGCGGAACCACCGGCGGGCGCGAGACGCGCCGGGCCAACGGCGACCTCGGCGCTGGTCTGCGTCAGAGCTTCGCTGACAGCCTGGGCGAAGGCAGTCGCGGAGGGCCAGCGTGCCGCGGGATCGGTATCGAGCGCACGCGCCACCGTCTCCGACAGCAGCGGCGGGCATTCCCGGCACACCTGGTGGAGCGGCGGCGGCGGTCCGCTGCTACGCCGGGCGCGCACTTCCTCCACATTTCTTCCCGCATGCGGCACCTTGCCGGTGAGCATCTCGTAGAGGACGAGCCCGAGGGCATAGATGTCGGCCGGGGCGCCCGAATCCTGCCCGAGGAGCTGTTCTGGGCTCATGTACGCCGGCGTCCCCACGGCAACGCCTGGCCGGGAGAGGCTGGTACCGACATCGAGATACCGCGCCACGCCGAAGTCAAGGATCTTCACCGCGCCGGTTTTCGACAACATCAAGTTGGCCGGCTTGATGTCGCGGTGGGCGACGTTGAGGGCATGTGCAACGTCCAGTCCGGCGGCGGTTGCATCGAGTATACGGCGCGCTTCACCCAGCGCCAACGGACCCTCACGGCCCAACTTCTGCGCCAGGCTTTCGCCGTCTACATACTCCATGGCCAGAAAGAAACCTCCGTCCGGGGACGTATCGAAGTCGTAGACCTGGGCCACGGCGGAGTGGTTGATGCGACTGGCAAGAAACGCCTCGCGCCGGAAGCGCTCCACCGAGTAGGCATCGGTGCAGAGAGCTGGAAGCAGGATCTTGATGGCGGTGAGCCGGCCCATATGCACATGCTCGGCCAGGTAAACCGTCCCCATCCCCCCCAGGCCCAGGATGCGCAACAGGCGATAGCGGCCGCCGAGCATCTCGCCGGTGCGGTCACGGGAGAAGGCGCCTGGCGGACAGGCCACAACACGGGTGGCACCCGCGGCCTCGGCAACCTCGCCGGCCGCACCGTCCCCCACCGCCCTTCCGCCCACTCCTGTCACGTTTACGCCCTCCCGAGTCAACCGGGCACCGTACCCACTACGTGACACAAAAAGCAGTAGCTAACTCCGACAGGTCACATTATGAATATGCATGGCGGCGACCCCAATGTCAACGAACGCACAGTCTATCGGGCGCAAGTCAGCTCCGTAGGGGTTTGCTGGTATGAGAACCGCGGAAGGTCGAGGGCCTGCCCGCCGTGGTGGGTCGAGAGACAAGCGTCCGAGTCCCCCCCCGTCAATTCGATCCCAATTTCAATCTCGATCCGCCATCCCACCGCTACGGTTTCGCGGCGGTACCCCCAGCCGCGGAAGTCGCGGGTTCGCCTCTGCGCCTGTTCAGCCCCGAAGGGGCGCCA
>CAILKC010000097.1 GCA_903834675.1 uncultured Victivallales bacterium
CGCCGCGGCGGACGAGGGGCGTTGGAGGGCGCCGCTGCGTCGGCGCCGCGGCGGCCACGCAGGGCCGCCCTACAGGCGATCCCGCGTGTAACGGCCGGAACGGAATGGGAACCGCGTCGGCAATTCTCATTCCGGTATGCCCGGCCGCAGCCGGGGGCTGGGCTGAACCCTGTTTTCCTCTCCGCCAGTGTCCCTGTCCGTCTCCTCCAGTCGCCGTTTCCCCGTCTCGCCGTCTCGCCGTTTCCTGAACCCAGGACCTGAGGTGTCACCACCTACGGAACTGACCTGCGCCCAGGGCCGGGATCGGAACTGCGGACGACGGTCCCAACCTCCCCAGGCACCCGGGGCATACGCCTCAGGCACGGCGGCTCTCAGGCGGCATGATCCGCGGTGGCATACAGCATCTCGTCTTCGTACTGACGGGCTACCTGCGAGGAGAACGCCGCCACGAGGTCGGCGTCACGAACGAAGAGCCTGCGGCCGCACAGTGCCTCGAAGGTGGACGATCCCCAGCCCCCGAAGCCGCGCCACCTCGTCAGCCATGACCGAGAACTGCTTCAGAATCACCCCGTCGTACATCATGATCCCGGAAAATAGCACCCGGCGCCTGGAGGGTCAAATATGCGGGGGAACACGGGCAGCCGACCCGAGCCGCCTCAGCTCTCCTCCAGGCCATAGGTGTGCAACTTGCGGTGCAGCGTCCGGCGGCTGATACCGAGGACCTTGGCCGCGGCAGTACGGTTGCCGCGCGTCTCGGTCAAGGCCCGCACGATGAGGTTCTTCTCATTGGTGTCGAGGTCCAGCGGCGCCGCGGCGGCGGGCGCGGTCTCGGAATTCTCCAACGCCACGGACACCGCGTTACGAATGTCCGAGGGCACATCCTTCAGCGTCAACGCCGAACCACGCGCCATCACCACCATGCGTTCGACGCAGTTGCGCAGTTCGCGCACATTTCCCGGCCACGGGTAGGCGCACAACACCTTCAGCGCCTCGCTGGTGAAGCCGCTGAGGACCTTGCCGTTCTCCACCGCCGACAATTCGACAAAGTGGTTGAGCAGCAGCGGCACATCGTCACCCCGCTCACGCAGAGGCGGAATGTGGATGTTCACCACGTTCAACCGGTAGTACAAATCCTCGCGAAAACGCCCCGCCTCCACGAGTTGACGCAAGTCCCGGTTGGTGGCAGCGATCAGGCGCACGTCCACCGCGATGGTTTCGCTGCCCCCGACGCGCTCGATGGTGTGCGATTCCAGCACGCGCAGAAGCTTGATCTGGGTCGAGGCATTGATCTCGCCGATCTCATCGAGAAACAACGAGCCGCCATCAGCCCGCTCAAAACGCCCAATCAGACGCTCGTGGGCGCTGGTGAACGCACCCTTTTCGTGCCCGAACAGCTCACTCTCGAGCAGGTTCTCGTTGAGCGAGGCGCAATGCACCACCACGAACGCCCCCTCCGCCCGGGCGCTCAGCCGGTGGATGGCGTGCGCAATCAACTCCTTGCCGGTGCCGCTCTCGCCCGTGATCAAGGCCGTCGAGCGCGCCGCCGCCACCTGGCGGGTCATCTCGCACACGTCCAGCATGGCTTTCGAGTTGCCGATGAGGCTGTCAAACCCAAAGCGCTGATCCAATTCCAGGCGCAAACGGCGGTTCTCCACCCGCAGGCGGCGAGACTCAAGCCCGCGGTCGATGACCATCTCCAGATTGTCCAGGTTCACCGGTTTGGTCAGGTAGTCATAGGCGCCCACCTTCATCGCATCCACCGCGGTCTGCAGCGTCCCGTAGGCCGTCAGCATCACCACCAACGGCGCGTTCTCACGGGCGGTCACCTCCCGGGTGAACGACATGCCATCGATGCCAGGCATGCGTAGATCGGTCAAAACCACGTCCACCGCCTGCTCGGCCAGCACCCGCAGACCGCGCGCGGCGTCCTCGGCCAGCAGAATGTCGTACTTGTGCGCGAAGGCCCGCCGGAGGCCCTCGCGGGTGTTCTTCTCGTCATCGATGATCAGGATTCTGGGCTTCGGTATACTCATGGCGCCTTCCAGGCAGGTGAGCTCGCCTCAACCGGGCTAACCTCGCCCGCAACCCAATGACACATGACAAAAACCGGGGGCATGCGGCCGACGTCATTCCCCGGCGCTGCCGACCGGCTCGGCGCGGCTCTGCAGCAGGCGCACTTGCCGTTCGCGCAGCGGCAGACTGATGATGAACACCGAACCTCTGCCCGCATCGCTCTCGATGGCCAGCTCGCCGCCGTGGCCACGCACGATGCGCTCGACGATCAGTAACCCAAGCCCAGTCCCCTCGGCCTTGGTCGTGTAGTAAGGAGCCAGGATGCGGGTCATCTCCGCCGCATTCATGCCCTGGCCGCTGTCGGCAAAGCGAATGTCCAGGAAGTCAGGCCGGATACTGCAGGTGATCTGGAGTTGCCCACCGCCCTGCATTGCCTGTGCCGCATTCTTGATCAGGTTGTAGAACGCCTGCTTGAGCTGGTCAGCATCGCCAAGCACCGACGGCAGCGCATCGGGAAAGACGGCCCGCACCTGAATGTCCCGATTCCCAATCTCCGGCTCCATGAACGCCAGCGTCTCTTCCAGCACCTGACGCACCTCCAGCGGCGAGAGCTTCGGAGGCTGCGGGCGCACCGCATGCAGAAAATTCGAGACGATGCCATCCAGACGTTCGACCTCGTGGGTCGCGACCTCCAGCAGCTCCTGCGCCTCCCGACGCACCGCCTCATCCTTGACCTCGAGCAGGCGCCGACCCAGTAGTTGCAGGTGGATGTTCAGGCTGTTCAGCGGGTTGCCCAGCTCGTGGGCCACCCCCGCCGCCAACATCGTGATCGCCTCCACCCGCCGCGACTCAACATGCTTCTCGGTGTCCTCGTGCGCCGCCGTGATGTCATGAAAAAGCAACGCGGCCAGCGGTATGGCGCTGTCGCTTCCCTGATTGTTCACGGGAACTACGTAGAAATTCAGAAAACGGTGCCGCGGGTAGAATACCTCAATCTCCTGCCGACTCACCCGCTGCCACTGCTCTGGGTCGGCGTTCAGCAACAGCCCCCAGTCCACTTCCCGCAAGTAGCGGTCGATACGCTGATTCCCAGCCTCCTCGCTGATCCCCAGCAACGCCTGCGCCGCCGTGTTCAGAAAGCGGATGCGCCGAGCCTTGTCGATGACCACGACCCCCTCACGAATCGTGTTGAAGATCGTCTCCAGAAAGCCCTTCTCGCGCACCAGCCGCAGAACGTAGGTCTGCACGCTGGCTGGATCCAAACGATCCATCCGCTCAATCAGACGATCCAAAAAACCCGTTGCGCTCTTCATCGCCTGCCACCCTCTCCACCCTGAAGCGGCCAGCCGTCATTCGGCCTAGGCCACAGGTCAGACCTGACCTGACGCTGCAGCTGCCGAAATCTACCCCCTCGTACCCCCAGAGGCAACACCGCCACCGCACGAAGTGAGCCATTCTGGCACGCTGCCACAGCTCTCTCGGACCCCCTAATGCCGCAGAAGCGGTGAAGAAATCGGAGGCGGAGGCGGTATCGGAATCATGCCTGGATGGTGACTACTCAGGGGCCCGGTTTGAACGTGGCGCATCCCCGTTTGGTGTACCGCCTTCAGGCGGAATCCCTCGTCTCGGAGACGGACCTCCGGCGCCCGAACCCGGCTGAAGCGGGTACTGCCAACCTGGCGACCCACCTCAGTAGTTACCCTGGATGAACCAGGTCAACAGGCTTGCGGACTACGGCGCGGGCTTTTCTTCACACCTTCTCAGGCAGGCGCCACCGAACCGGCCTTGGCCTTCGGCCAACGACCGGAGGCATTCGCCCGCCTGGCGACCTGCTCTGGCCGACCCGGCGGCGCCGCGGGTCGCGCTCTGCGACCGACGTTGTTCGCCAAACGTTGGTGTCACCCGGTGGGCTTGGAGGGCAAGCACGAGGACGGCTCTGCCAACCTGGCGTACCGCCGATACCCGTCCACCAACGCAAGGTCCGTTGCATGGAGCTTCCATGCCACCAGCAATGCTTGATACTTAGTGTCTTTTTCGTGTACACGAAATCGCTGATAAGCCATTATTTGCGTGTGCGAACGGCTATAACACGTTTCAAGTCTTTTAGTTGCGTGGGAACGGCACCGATAGAACGGCACCGAGTCCGCCCCGGCGGACGACGGGCGTTGGAGGGCGCCGCTGCGTCGGCGCCGCGGCGGCCACGCCGATTCGACAGGCTCACGGTCTTCGACAGGGCCGCCCTCCAGGCGATCCGGCGCGTCCCCGCCGGATCGGAATCGGACCCGCGTCGGCAAGTCTCATTCCGGTATGCCCGGCCACAGCCGGAGGCACTGCTGAACCCTCAACCCTCAACCCTCAACCCTCAACCCTCAACCCTGAATCTGCCTGGATCCTGACGTTTCCGACCGAACCGGCCTACATTACCGGCAGAACAGGCTACCAGGCCGCTGCCGCAGAGCCAGATTGATGAGCGCAGCGCGTGCCAGGGCGCTTCATGAATGAATCAGGCTAGCTTCTGCCTGGTGACCCAGGGAAGAGCAGCTTCCGCTCAGCACACGCCATGACTTTCGCACGAATCAAACGCTGGCGGCGCGGCTTCTACGACGGACCGGGCTTCATCGGCGTGCGCCCCTGGCGCCGCCAAAACTACCAGTCCCCCACGCTCACGGCGGGACTGTGGATCTACGCCCTGTCGGTACGCCACTTCACCATGACCGGCGCCATCGTGTTTCTGTGCTGCGGACTGATCACGACCTACGCGCTGGTCACCCTGACCATGCCGATCCATTTGCTGGCCTTCGGTCTCATCATCCTCATGGTTCTCAATGCGGCTGTCGGATTCGTTCTTCGCCCCCGTCTGGTCCTGGAACGGACCTTGCCGGAACGCTTGGCGGTGGGCACGGACCAGCCGGTTCTCTACAGCGTGACGCACTGCGGCCGACTACCGCTCTGGGACCTGATCCTTGATCCTGTACCCCTGCCGCAGTTGCTGGCCTTCCCGGCCGGACGCGCTGCCGTCGAGGTGCTGCGGCCGGGCCAGACGGTGCAGGTCAAGACGAGCATCCGGGCCTTGCGCCGCGGGCACTACACCCTGCCCGAGGCCATGGCCGGCTCGGCGTTTCCGTTTCACCTGTGGCGCTGGACCGCGGCCGGCAGCGGTCGGCGCACCCTCACCGCCTACCCGGCCTTCACGCCGCTGCGCGAGGTGCTGCCGACCACCGGCATACGCTACCAGGCCGGCGGCGTTGCGCTCAGCTCCAACGTCGGCAGCAGCATGGAGTTCCTGGGGACCCGCGAGTACCGCGCTGGCGACGACCCGCGGCGCCTGCACTGGCGCTCCTGGGCCCGGACCACCTACCCCGTCGTCAAGGAGTTCCGCGAGGAGTACCTCTGCCGTACCGCGCTGATCGTCGACACGGCCCGCCCAAAACCCTACTTCTGGGAAGCTTGGATGAGCCGCGAAGACCGCCCGTTCGAGGCGACGCTCTCGCTCGCGGCGGCGGTCGCGGATCACCTCTCGCGCCAGGACTACATCATCGACCTGTTCGCGGCCGGCCCCCAGGTCTACCGCTTTCAGGGCGGCCGCAGCCTGGGCTTCCTGGAGAACATCCTCGACCTCCTGGCCTGCCTGAATCCCCACCCCGGCGAACCCTTCGCAGAGTTCTCCGCCGACGTCATTGACGAGGTGGCTCGTATCAGTAGCGCCGTACTCATCCTCCTAACCTGGAATGACCTACGCCGTGACCTTGTGGACCAGTTGCGCGCCGCCGGCGTCGCGGTCAAGGTGGTCCTGGTGACCGCCGCCGAGACCCGGCCGCCGGGACTCCCGGGCGAGGTGGCAACGCTCCAGGTCAAGGATATTCTCGAGGGCCGCTGTGACCGTCTCTGACGGCCCGGACAAGGCACACACGATGGAAACAGGGCCGACACACAAGAGCCTGCTGACGATGGGCCTAATGGCGCTGGTCATCCTCGCCCCGGCCTTGGTCTTCACCGTCACCGGCGATGCGCCGCAGGTGCTGCTCCTGACGGTCCTCGGCCTGGGCGCCTCCTGCGCTCTCCGCAACCCGCTGCAGCGCAACACCCGTAGCTTCATCTACACCGGCCTGACCGCCATCGTTCTGGCCGTGCTTTCCGAGCAACTCTTTCCGGTCGACCCGAATCGCTTCTTCTTCCTCGTGCCAGCCCATGTGCTCTGCCCACCCGTCATCTTTGCGGCCGTGGCCATCACCTTCCTCGACCACCGGGACAGCCATGTCTCGGGCGTGGTCGGACTGGCGCTCCTCGCCCTGATGATGTCCGGCAACTGCATGGGGTTCCAGGTCATCCACCGACGCCTGCCGATCCCGCTGCACGCAGAGCGCTACCTGCTCCCGCTCTACGCTCTGGCGGTTGGCATTCAGCTGACGGCCTGCGTCTGGCTTATGGCCCGCGCCCCATACCTGGTCAGGAACCCTCAGACAGGCTCGCCATGGCGCGCCCTGCGGCTCGCCCTCACCCTGGGACTGCTGGCCCTGACCGTGGCCGGCACCCTCCTACTGCGCGGCGCAGCCAGGCACTTCGAGTCCCTCGCGCTCACCGACTTCGCCCATTTCTTCCATACACACATGGGACACGGTGGCGGCGTCGTCTTCGGCCGCGAGGTGGACCTCTGGCGGACCGTGCCCCACCTCAGCGCGGCTGACCATACCATCGTCCTGCGCGCCCTCGGCGCCGAAGCGCCGGGCTACCTCCGCGGCCGTGCCTACACCCAGTACGGCGCCGGCCACTGGTCCGCCACGAACCGAGACGCCGCCCTGCCCTTTTCCCAACCGGCCGGACGCCTGACCTACAGCATCTTTCAACGGCCCCCACCCGACCCCGCCCCCGCCACCCCACGCGTCCCCCGGCGCATCGATGTCTATCCCAGTCGCGGTTTTCGTAGCGACGTACTGCTTGCGCCGGGTCGCGCCACCAGCTTCGAAGTCCTGGCTGAAAGCCTGGCACACAATGAGAACGGCGAACTCACCCCCACCGAGTGGGAACGGCGCGTCGGCTACACGGTCATCATGCCAGACGCGCCCGGAGATGACGCCTATTACGGCCCAGCGACCGCCGCAACCACCGCCCACGACTACCTCGCCCTGCCCGCTGGCCTGCGCGACCCGCTCGCCACCCTCGCGGACTCGGTGTTCGCGGACGTCCGGACCGGCGACAGCAGGTCGGCCCTGGCGGCGCTGGCACGCTTCTTCCAGCATGGTTTTCGCTACGACCTAGGCACCTCTCCGACGCCAGGAGCCACCGACCCAATCCTGCCGTTCCTGCTGCAACGCCGTACCGGCCATTGCGAGCTCTTCGCCACCGCCGCCGTGCTGCTGCTGCGCCAACACGGCATCCCGGCCCGCTACGTCACCGGCGTCGTCTGCCAGGAGCCCGCGGCCCGCGGGCAGTGGCTGGCGCGACTGGGCGATGTGCATGCCTGGGCGGAAGCCTACGACCCCGAACAAGCCCGCTGGGTCCTCGTCGAGATGACCCCCGCCGCCGGAGTGCCGCAGGGCCTGCCCCGTTCCGGCCTGCCGGAACGCAGCCTCGGCCAGTTGGCCTTCACCTGGCAACATGTGCTCGCGCTCATGAAAAGAGGCGCGGTGGCACAGGGCATCGTGACCGCGGCCCATGGCCTGGGACGCGGCCTGCGGTGGCTGATCCTGAACCCCGTGGGCGCGCCACTGACCCTGCTGTTGGCGCTCCTGCTGGTGCGGCGCTGGCGCCGCCGCCAGCGCGCTCAAAGCGCCGACGACCTTCCCGCGCTCCGCCGCCGGCTGCGGGCCCCATACATGGAGGCCCTCTCGAGCCTGCGCCGACGCCTGCCCGAAATGCCGCTCCAGCCGACCCCGCAGGCACTCGCACACCTGGTCCGCAGACGGCTTCACGGGATCGATGACCCCCTCCTGGCCCTGGCCCTCGAGCGCTACCAGAACCTCCGCTACGGGAACAGATTGCCGTGCGACGCGGAGATCACCGCGCTGACCACGCAGTTTCGGGCCGGCCTGCGTCAACTGAAGAAGGCTGCAGCGGGCGCGAGAAAGTCCCACGGCTGAGTTCTCTGGCGACACCGCGATGGGAGGCCAGCGCAGAGGTCCGCCTGGAGCTGACAGTCCGCACCCGCCAAAGCCGGGGCTTCCGCCGTAATGTGGGATACCGCGATCCGCTGCGGCAGACCCGGAACAGGCTTGGCAGCGCGGGCTTCAGGGCCACGGGGGATACCGCGGGGGCTGCGCCCGCGACTGAGCTCAGCCGCGTTCTTGGATGGGGATGTAGTGGCGGAGGGTCGGACCGGTGTAGATCTGGCGCGGGCGCTGGATCTTGAAGTCGGGGTCTTCCTGCGACTCTTTCCACTGCGCAATCCAACCCGGCAGGCGGCCGATGGCGAAGAGCACGGTGAACATGTTCTCCGGTATCCCCATGGCCCGGTAGATGATGCCGCTGTAGAAGTCCACGTTCGGGTAGAGCTTGCGCTCCACGAAGTAGGGGTCGCTCTGCACGCGCTCCTCCAGCTCCATGGCGATGTCCAGGAGCGGGTCCTTGACCTTCAGGGTGCGGAGCACGTCGACGCAGGTCTGCTTGACGATACGAGCCCGCGGGTCGTAGTTCTTGTAGACCCGGTGGCCGAAGCCGTAGAGGCGGAAGGGGTCCTTCTTGTCCTTGGCCCGTTCAAGGATCTTGCACATGTCGCCGCCCTGGCGCTGGATTTCCTCCAGCATGCCGATCACTTCCTGGTTGGCGCCGCCGTGGAGCGGTCCCCAGAGAGCGCAGATACCGGCGGCGACCGCGGCGTAGAGGTTGACTTTGGCGCTCCCGACCAGACGGACGGTCGAGGTGGAACAGTTCTGCTCGTGGTCGGCATGCAGGATCAACAGCACGTTCAAGGCCCGCTCGATGACCGGGTTGGCTTCGTAGGGCCGCACCGGTGAGGAGAACATCATATTGAGGAAGTTGGCGCAGTACTTGAGGTCATGGCGGGGGTAGACATACGGTTCGCCGATGGACTTCTTGTAGGAGAAGGCCGCGATCGTGCGCAGTTTGGACAGCAGGCGGGTGGCGGTGATGTCAATGTGGGCCAGTTCATCGTCCACGTTGTCCTGCGACAGCTCCGGGTAGAACGAGGAAAGCGCGACCACCATTCCCGAGAGAATGGCCATCGGATGGGAGTGTTCGGGGTAGTTCTTGAAGAACTGCGTCATGTCCTCGTGGATCATCGAGTGCCGGGTCAGGAGTTCCGAGAACTGCTGCTGTTCGGCCAGCCGAGGCAAGCGGCCGTGAACCAGCAGGTAGGCGACTTCGACGAAGCGGGACTTCTCGGCGAGTTCCTCGATGGGGTAACCGCGGTAGCGCAGGATGCCCTGTTCGCCATCCAGGTAGGTGATCTCGCTCCGGCAGCCGCCGGTGTTCTTGTAGCCGTAGTCCAGGGTAACCAAGCCCGTCTGTTCGCGCAGGCGGCTGATGTCCAGACCGCGCTCGTGCTCGGAGCCCTCGACCACGGGCAGGGTGAAGACCCGACCGTCGTAGTGCAACTCGGCGGCGCTGACCTTGGCGGCCAGGTGTGGCGCTCCCATGGTGTCCATCCTGACTCCCTTTCCTACACCCGCCCCACAAAGGCCACGAGCCATAGTGTTTCAGACTGTAGGCCAAGGGCTTACAATACAAAAAGACAGATCAAAACGAGCAACCTGGACCAGGGCCTGGCCTAACCGCCTACAATCCAGACACCCATCACCCTTGACCTCTCGTGGGACGCCTGTGCTTCCATCCTGAGTCCAGGGCGTGGGCGCCTCTTGGCGGGCGATGCTGCGCAGATGCCGTTGGCGCAGAGAGTATAATGCGTTACGCCGGCCGCCGCCAGCGCCTCACGTCTCCCTGGGCGCAAGTCAGCTCCGTAGGGGGTTTTGTTTCGATCTTCTCCGCGTCCGGCGAGCAGAACGGGCCCCTTGACTCTTGGGGGAGACTGCCGGCGGGACGTGTCGCGAAGGCCAGACGCCGCGGAGCGCTGAAAGCGCGGCCATTCCTCAGCCCAGGGCAGCGCCCTGGGAATGGAATCCAAAACGAGATGGAGCCCTGCAGGGGCGGCATACCGACAGTCCATGGGCACCGCGCGGCCAGCTATGGCGCCCCTTCGGGGCTGAGAATCTGGGGTATGCCTGGTACCCAGGGCGCTGCCCTGGGCTGAGGGATGGCGCCCCTTCGGGGCTGAAGAGGCAGAGGCGAACCCGCGCTTCCGCGGCTGGTGGTGCCACCGCGAAACCGTAGCGGTGGGATGGCGGATCGAGACCCACCACGGCGGGCAGGCCCTCGACCCTCTGCGGTTCTCAGACAAGCGAACCCCTACGGAACTGACCTGCGCCCTGAAACAGCCCTGGCGCTTGCGCGGCAGGTTTTCTCAGATGATAGTTCCCGGCCCAGGTTCAGGATACCGGCGGGCGCTTGCTCCGTGACGTCAGGGGTGCGGCGCGGGGCGCCTGTCTCAGGCCGCCGAGCGAAGCTGACGGGAAGCCGCTAGCAAGGATCACGCTTCATGAGGTCAGCACCATCGTTTTGCGTTGAGAACGCCATTCTGGCGATGCCGGGGGTGGGCCTGATTGCGGGCGGCATCCGGGTGGTGGGCGAGCGGATTGCGGCGCTGGGGCCGGGGGTGCGAGCCGCCGAGTCCGACGAGCGCGTTGACGCCCAGGGCCGGCTGCTGAGTGCCGGCTTAATCGATGTGCATACGCATGGCCTTCAGCGCTTTCGTTACGAAGCCGGGGCGGAGGAACTGCGGCAGGCGGCGGCGACGTTGACGGCTTACGGCTGCACCTGCGCCTACCCGACCCTCATCGGCAAGTCCGAAGGGGCCTTCCTCGAGTTGCTGTCCGAGACCTGCGGCGCGCTCTCCGGGGTGAGCGGTGTCTGCCTGCCGGGGGTACACGTCGAGGGGCCCTTCCTGGCCTTCACGGGGGCTGGGTGTACGATCATTCCCGGTGATCTGGGGCTGTTGCGGGAGATTCTGGCCGCCGGGGGCGGGCGGGTGGCGGCGATGTCGATCAGCCCGGACGTGACCCACATCATTCCGGTCATTGAAGCGCTGGTTGCGGCGGATGTCCGTGTTTTCATCACCCACACGGGCGCCACCCTGGCGCAAACCCAGAGGGCCATCGACGCGGGGGCGCACCACGCCACGCACTTCTATGACGTTTTCTACCCGCAGCCCGAGACCGACCTCGGGGTTCGCCCCGTGGCCTGTGTCGAGGCGATTCTGGCAGATCGGCGGGTCACGGTGGATTTCATTGCCGACGGGGTACACGTAGAACCGACCGCGGTGCGCTTGGGACTGTGTGCGAAAGGTTGGGAGAAGGTCATTCTGATCACCGACAGCAATGTCGGCGCCGGAATGCCGCCGGGCGAGTACGACACGCCCTGGGGTTTCCGCATCTATGCACACCCGGACCGAGCCGCTCGCATCATCGGCGAGCACAAGTTTGCCGGGGCTTTGGCCGGTAGTGCTCTGACCATGAACCGCGGGATGGCGAACCTGCTGGCGTGGTTCGCGCAGGATGTACCGGCCGAGTGCGTCTGGGCCATGGGCACGGCCAATCCGGCCCGTCTGATGGGGCTGTCTGGAAAGGGCGTCCTGCGGGTGGGTGCCGATGCCGATCTAGTCCTCTGGCAGGGAGCGACTCTCGTACCGCGGCGCACCTGGGTCGCGGGGGTCTGTGTGTACACGATGGAGGGAGTGGACTGACATGAGCAGCTTTACCTGGAAACCGGCGACCTTCATTCCGTTCCAAGACCTGGCGGCCATCGAGCGTTGCCGTGCCATCCGTACGGAGGACATCGGCAAACACCACAACCCCGATTTCCGGATTCAGGTGGTCCCCGGGGCGGAGCTCGGCTTTCTCTGGCTGACGGACATGTTCTACCGCATCAAGACCGCGGCCGACGCGGGGCGGACCTGCGTCCTGATCACGCCGCAACCCTGGCCGGATGGCTACCGGCAACTGGCCAGCCTCATCAACCGCTTCCAGGTCGACTGCCGGAAGCTCTACACCTTCAATATGGATGAGTATGCCAACGAGAAGGGCGAGATCGCTCCGGAGACCTGGGAAGCCGGGTTTCTGTACTCGATGAAGCGGCATTTCTATGCGCACCTCGACCCGGTGCTGCGACCGCCGGAGCGGCAGATTCAGGGCCTCAGCAACCGCAACCTGAACGATTACGGCAAGATGCTGGCGGACCTCGGCGGCGCCGATTGCTGCTACAGCGGTCCCGGTTGGACCGGCCATCTGGCCTTCATCGAGCCCGACGCGCCTGAGTTTGCCGCGCCCCTGGAGGAGTGGAAGACCTTCGGGCCGCGGGTGGCTACGCTCAGTCCGTTCACCATCGCGCAGAACTCGCTGCATGGCGCCTTCGGCATGAGCGGCGACCTCTGCGCGGTGCCGCCCAAGGCGGCAACCATTGGCCCGGCCGAAGTCATCGGTTCAAAGCACCGCTTTGACATGCATGGCATCACCGTGGATGGCTCCTTTGCCTCCTGGCAGCGGCTGACCTCGCGTCTGGTACTGCACGGGCCGGTGACGCCGTTGCTGCCGCAGTCAATCTTGCAGACTATGCGTACGGATGTGTATGTCAGCGAGGCGATTGCGGCGAACATCGAGCCGCACTGGAATAAGGGCTACTGAGGCGCGACGTTGCCCACTAGCCCATGACGGATGACGCAAGACCCAACGAAAAAGGTGACACGCTATGGGAACCTACAACCCGACTCCGTACCGTCTCGACCTGAGCCAGTGGCCGTCGGTCACGGTGCCGCCGCCCGGCCCGAAATCCAAGGCCCTGCACGAGCGCTGCTGTCGGCACTTCAAGGGCCTTAGCGGCCAGGTGAAGCTCTTTCCGGTCGCTTTTGAGGAGGGCAGCGGTTGCACCCTGACCGACGTGGACGGCAACCGCTACATCGACTTCTCCAGCGGTATCTACGTGACCACGCTGGGGCACTGCCATCCCAAGATCAGCGAGGCCGTGCAGCGCTATGCCGGCAAGCTGATGAACTGCCATGATTTCACCACCGAGATCAAGACCCGACTGGTGGAGAAGATGGCGCAGTGCTTGCCGGGAGACTTGAAGGGCTACCAGTTCTACGACTGCGGCACCGCCGCGGTGGAGGCTGGCCTGCGGGTCTGCCGCGCCGCCACGCGCCAGCACGAGTTCATCAGTTGCTTCTACGACTTTCACGGCAAGACCCAGGGCGCCGTCTCGCTGGCCGAGATTCGCTCGTCCGTGTATGGGCCGACCCGCGCCCCCGGTTTCCACATGGTGCCGCGCCCGAACCCCTACCGCCCGCAGTGGAGCAAGGCCGATGGGAGCATCGATACGGACCGCTACATCGAGTTCTACGAGGAATACTACGAGCGGGCCACGGCCCATCAGGTGGCCGCGTTCGTGATCGAGCCCATCCAAGGCTGGGGCGGCAGCGTCATCCCGCCGGACGACTTCTTTCCCAAGCTGCGGGCGTTCTGCGATCGGCATAAGATGCTGCTCATGGCCGACGAGGTGCTGACCAGTATGGGCCGCACCGGCAAGATCCTGTGCATGGAGCACTGGGGCGTGTTGCCCGACGTGGTGACCCTGGGCAAGGGCTTCGGCAATGGCTTCCCGGTGACCGCGGTGGCGGTGCGGGAGCCGTTCATGGAGACCTTTGAGGCCATTTCAGCCTCCAGCAGTTACGGCGGCAACCCGATGGCCTGCGCCGCGGCGTTGGCCTGCTTCGAAGTGATTGAGGAGGAGGGGTTGCTGGAGCATGCGCAGGAACTTGAGCGCCTGTTCATCAAGCGCATGGAGTCCTGGAAGTCCCGCTACAAGATCGTCGGCGACGTGCGCTGCAAGGGTTGCCTGCTGGGGGTCGAACTGGTCAAGGACAAAGCAACCAAGACGCCCTTCGACGCGGCGGGCAAGATGGTCTACCAGCGCGCCTTCGCCAAAGGCCTGGCCTGGATTCCGGCGGGGCACATCCTGCGCATGAGTCCGCCCATCATCATGCCTAACGAAGTGGCCGAGAAGGGCATGGACCTCATCGAGGCCGCGATCGCCGAGACCGAAAAGGCGTTGGGCTGAGGCCTGTAGGCCCTTGATTCTGAACGCCTCAAGGCGTCACTACGAGCCTGGAATCCAAGCACCTCGACGGCATGCAGGCCAGCCCCGGTGCCATCCACCTGTCCGAGACCGCAAGCGTTTGGCGCTGCACGCGCTTATCGCCAGGAAAAACCTTCAGCAAGGCCATTGGGACGCTACGTATTATAGTTAAAGCACTACAGTGCAGTTGCTAACGTGGGAACGGCACTGGTCCAAAAGTGCAGTTGCTAACGTGGGAACGGCACTGGTCCAAAAGCGGACATGTAAGGATGAATAAGCCTGCCGCCGCCCCGTGTTTACCGGACCACGGTCTGCCCGTAGCCCCGGCAGGAGAAACGGCCTAACCTGGCGTACTCGCCTTCGAGCGTGATCGTGGTGGCATGGATCTTGATCCCCCTCGCGGCCGGGTCGCTCGGGTCGCCGGCCAGAGTCAGTGCGGCTGCCTGACCCGCGAGCCTGCCGGTCACGCGGTAGGTGTAATGCACCCCATGCGAAAGGGTCAGAATGGCCTTTCCGGTGAGGGTTCGGCTGCTCTGCGCGAGTTGGAACTCCAGCGTCCAGGTGCCAACCATCGACTCCGGGATGTCAAGAGCCACGTGGGTGTTCACCCGGGTGGTCGTACCGTCGACCCTGGTGCTACCCGTCACGAACCCCACAAGCTGGTGGTTGGCGAGGTCTAGCGTCAGGTTCAGGGCCAGGGTCACGCTGATCGTCCTGGCCGGGTTGGCGCCCCTCAGCGCGAGGCTGACGACAACCGTATCGCCACGGCCCTTCACACTGCCCCTGACGGGCATGCTCACGGTGGCGCCTTTGGCAACCGTGTACGTCGCGCTGCCGACCAGTTTGCCAGCGGTATCGTGGGTCAAATCCAGCCCGAGGTAGTCGTCCGCCAGCGCGGTGCCGTAGGTGCCGCTCAGGTCCCACAGGCCGGTGCCCGCAGCCACGCCCGCCGCGTCCATTCTGGCCTCGAAGTCGCCATGCGGCGCCACCGCAACGGCGACCGGCCGGAATGACGCGGTCAGGAGCTGGTCCCCCAGTACATTCTTCACCGTGCGCGGGTTGTCCAGGTTCTCCGCCGCCTCGTCGTCCCAGCGCTCGAACACATAGCCGTAGTTTGCCAGCGCCAACACCGGTGCGGTCGTATCCTTGCCGTGGTCGACCGACTGCATAGTCTCACCCTCGAGCGCGCCCGCCCCGGCGGCCGCAAAGCGCACTACCCACTGCCGCGCGGTGAAGCGCCAGGTGGTCGCGTCCGTGATCCCGGCGAATGCGTTTCCGGCGACGTCATGGAAGCAGGTTCCGGCGATCAGCACATAGTAGGCACTTCCCGCCACCAGGCGCGTTGGCGCGATGGAGACGCTCAGGCCGACAATGACCACAGTCCCGCGGGCCTCGACCGGAATACGCTCGAACAGGCTGCCGTCGGCATTCATGATGCAGACGTCCCCCGTGCCCGCCAAGACCGCTTCACTGAAGGTTACGGAGAGCGCGGCCTCATGGGCGACGCCGACCGCGCCGTCCGCTGGGGTGACGGCGGTAACACTCGGCGGCGAGGTATCGACGACCTCCAGCGACCGTTCCGCCACCGCGGTCACCCAGTTAGCGGCGTCGTCGGGAGTGAAGCTCACGCTCAGCGTGTGGGTGCCCCTGGTGAGTACGGTACCCGCCGCTGGTGTGTAGGTGAAGCTGCCGGTGATGGCGGCCGTGGCATTAAGCTGGGACTCTCCCAATGCTGTGCCGTACTCGATGGACGTCGGCGGCAGCCAGTCGAGACTCGGCGTGGCCTGGCCGATCGTCAGCGTGCCGTTGGTCTTGGTGACCGTGTAGTTGGGCAGACGACCCGCGGGATCGAGCAGGGTCGGGGTGATGGCTTCGGCCGTGGCCGGGCCGTAGACGCCGACAGGGGTCGCCAGGACCGCCGCACTCGCATAGGTGGCCGTGATGGCGTCGCCGGCCACCACGCCGGTCAGGACGCCGCCGAATGCCGGATTGGCGGCGCCGTAGGACCGCCCGGCGTCGCTGGCCGTGACGCTCAGGGCGGCGCGGCTGACGGTGAGGGCACCGTCGACATAGGCGATGGTGTAGTTGCCCAGGCCGGTGCCCACGGCGGCACTCGGAACGATGGCGTAGGGCGTCGGGGCCACGCTGGCGGTGGCCG
>CAILKC010000098.1 GCA_903834675.1 uncultured Victivallales bacterium
GTACCCAGGGCGGTGCCCTGGGCTGAGGGATTGCGCCCCTGCAGGGCTGAGAATCTGGGGTATGCCCAGTACCCAGGGCGGTGCCCTGGGCTGAGGGATTGCGCCCCTTCGGGGCTGAAGAGGCAGAGGCGAACCCGCGACTTCCGCGTCCCCCCCTCGTCTCTCGACCCACCACGGCTGGCTGGCCCTCAACCCTCTGCGGATCTCGCACAAGCGAACCCCTACGGAACTGACCTGCGCCCGCGACGAACGGGTGCATGACATTCTTGTCGGTTAGGCGGCGGCGCGTTCGGTGCCGAAGACGTGGTTCCAGAACCGGTCGAGTTCGCCGCCGAGCAGCAGGCAGCGGAGGGTGAGGACATCCTGCACCCCCTTTTCTCCCCAGAGCATGCCTGAGAGCTTGGCGCGCTGGGCGACGACGGTCTTGCAGCCGGCCTCGATGACGCCGGAGCCGATGAACAGGCCCTGACTTCTGTAGAGGTCGTAGTGCATGTGCGGGCGGTTGCGTTCGAGGTAGGCGAGGTTGCGACGTGCATCGTCGGGGTCTTTGGCCTGGGGGAGCACGTCGCGGGCCTGGGTGAAGATGGCCTCGGCTTTGCCGCGCCGTAGCGCCCTTCTCCAGAGCCTGAAACGCACGGTTGCCTCCCTGCCTTCGCCGAAGAGCGCTCTGCAGAGCTCGCGGAGGTGCTCGGCGGCATGGTAGAAGTCCAGGATGTGCATGGCCTTGGGGAAGTTCATGGCGGCGGTCTTCCCGCACCAGTTGGCCCCGTCGGAGAGAACCACGACCAGGCGGGCCTTTCTTGCACCGCGCCGCACGGCCTCGGCTTTGATGGCGCGCCCGAAGCGGTCCGCGGGCAGCAGTCCGGCCAGATAGGTGGTGGAGGCCGGATCGCGGACGGGCTGCCCGTCGTCGTCCACCGAGGTCTGGGTGAACACGCAGCCCAAGCGCATTTCGCGCGTCCTGGCCTTGCCGTCCGGACCGCGGCCACGGCGTCCCGCCAGGCATTCCTTGCGCATCGGCGTGCCGATGCCGTCGTAGCTGATGTACACCGTGTCGGGACTCTCTCCGGAAGACTTCCGGCCCGCGGTCCAGTGCCGGGCCGCATCGGCGGCTTCCGCCGTCAGGCGGTGGAAGTGCCGACCGCTGAGGGTAGCGCTGGTGGTCTCGCGCAGCAAGTCGGCCGCCGGCTCGAAAGGCATCAGGGCGGTAAGCTTCGAGAGTATCCGCGCCGTGGCCGGCGTGCAGGAATTCCACAGGCCCAGCAGGCCATCGGCCGGTGCCGAGCCGTCCCCGCCGCCCTGGCGGGTATAGTAGGCCCGCCAGATCGGGAAGTCTCCCCAGAGCGAGCGGACCCAGACCGGGCTTCGGCGCTCGTGGGTCATGTCGGGCGGGGTCACGCGCTGTGCGTCGGCCCGGTCGGCCCGGTCCTGCAGGACGGTGCGCAGTGCCTCGGCACCGATGTGCGCCATGACCGCCCGGATCATGGCCTCCGCTTCCTGCGTCGGTACATCCTTTCCCAGAAGCTGATCCAGAACGCTGCCTAGCTCCTTGTGTGCCGCCTCGGCCGCCTGGTCGCGAAGCCCCCTTTTTGGCGATCCTGCGGGACCGCCTGGCGTGCCTTGCGAGTGCGCCGCTCCAGCGCGGCGGCATATTCGTCGGTCAGCTCTCGGTAACGGCTCCAGTTGGCCACCGCTTCCCGGACTGCCCCAAGATCGTCCTCCCGCACATACTCACAGCGGTTCCTGCCGTCGCTCCAGAACTGCAGGTTGTGGTAGACCTGCCCGGCAGGTGTGCGCATGTCGCAGAGCCTGCCGCGTTCCATGGTCCTGATCGACGCGATGTCGCTGAAGACCGTCTCGGGCGTGCGCCGGGAGTCCATGGCTGTGCCTTTCCTGTGCGGTGTTCCACGTACGGGTTACCTCGGGACAGGGTATCCTGCCAGGACCGAATATATAGGTATCTATATAATACGCAAGCAAAATCCTCCTTAAGCCCCGTCCATCCGACATTCCTGTCATGCACCCGCGACGAACTGTGCATTGGTCCGATGGCGGTAGCGTAGCTATA
>CAILKC010000099.1 GCA_903834675.1 uncultured Victivallales bacterium
GCGGAGTGCCTTGGTGCCCTCAAAAACCCCGAAAACCTTCTCACTTCTTAGAAAACACGCCATCTGCCTGCCGTTTTCGGCCCAATGCGCTGTTTCAAAGGCCAAGAATTGGCACACCGCGTGCTGTACACGCAAGGTTGATTTGTTGTTCCCGTCGCGCCTAACCTGGCAATCACGGTGACTGTGTTGAAACAGGTACGCAATCACATCGACGCTTGCGTGATCGCCTTGCGGGATCTGCTGCGCACCGCCCTCGGACCCGATTTCGTCTGCCTGTACCACTACGGTTCGCGGTTGACCGGCGGCGCGGACCCGGAATCCGACTACGACGTGCTCTGCGTCAGCAAACGAGAACTTGGCAGAGACGAGAGAGACCGGCTCATTGACCGGAGCCTCGACATTCAGCTCGAGAAGGGCGTGGTTTTCGATCTGCATTTCTACTCCACCAGCGAAATCGCAGCGGCGCCCATCGCGTACACGCCTTTCATCTCACGTGTCCAAACCGAAGGCGTTGTGGTGTGAACACTTCCGAAGAACAACGCCAAGAAATCGTCACTCTGCGGCTGGAAAACGCCCGGCAGGCACTTGCCGATGCGGCACAACCCCTACAGACTCCTGCCTGGAAAGACTACGCCCCCATGCAGACTGACCACATACCCTCAGCGTCCGTTGCGCCCGCCCCCTCCGTTCCGTCGGTTTCGTCCGTTTCGTCCGTTCCCTCCGCCTCCCCCGTTCCTCCCCACCCGCGCTCCGCGCGTTCCCGGCTTTCACCTGAACACCGAACACCGAACACTGAACACTCCTCCCTTCCCTCTGGCGATCTACTCACCACTCACATACGCAAGACTCAGCGCGCCCTAACCAGGAGACGTCGTATGCACCCGACACTCATCCTGTCCCGCCTTGCCTTCGCCTGGCTGTTCAGCCCGGTCATCGCCCTTAGCCGCGCCTTCACCGGCCCGCGGCGCGCCGTCGACCGACCACCGCCAGACGGCGGTCGGTTCCGCTGGGCCGGAGGCGTTTCCTCCTGGCTCGGCGCGTTCGGCGCCAGCGCTGCCGCGCCGGCCGCGGCGCGAACGCCATCCCGGCCCTACCTACTCGCTGTCGCAACTGTAGGTCTCATGCTGCCCGCGTTTGATTCCCGCGGCGACGACCCGCAGCGCGATCTGAAGGTCATTGTGGCGCCCTTCTATTTACTCAAATCCGGCGCTGTTGCTGGCGCCGCGCCCGAGACTATTCGCGACTACTACCGGGTCAACTGGGATGCCTTCTGGCGCGAAGCGTCTTACGGCACCTTCGAGGCCCCGACCACAACCTTCGGCTACGGCAATCTGCCGTGGCGCAAGAATCCTGCGACTGGCGCCACTCGCGGCGTAGAGACGGACGATACCAGCGACATCGATGGCGGCCAAGAGGATTTGTATGAGGCCCCAAGTCGCTGGGGCGGCGGGACGCGCACCACGAGTGTGTGGCCGCACCACGGCTGGGAGGGTCAGGTCATCGATACTTTCTACACCCCTGGCGAACGCTTCCTCGATACCAACGGCGACGGCCTCTACACCTACGCCGACCCATGGTACGACGCCAGCGCTCCATGGAACAACATCGGTATTACTGGCTTAACTTGGGATGCGGACCGCAACCCAACAAGCAGTACCTTGAAAGTTACCCCAGGCTACGATGTAATCGGTGAAGTATTCATCGACTTCAATAATAACGACCAGTACGACGCTGCCGCTACAACTTTAACAATGTGGTCGGGTGCGGGCGCAGGCGGGGCTGCTACGATCTACAGCAATATAGATGAGATGCGCCTCAGCGGTTTCGGTACGAGCTCGGGGTCGACCCCGGCAGTTGATAACTCCAAGTTCAACGCTTTCAACGGCCACGCAGTACAGCAGCAACGGAACCGCTTTGGCGAGGCCGTCGGCGCGCCCATCCCCAACACGAACGCCACCGTACATGGGGGACGTACTAACGTCATCACCTCGGTTTTGACCCGCACCTATACCCTCCTCGGTACAGTCACGTATCAGAACACTGCTACCACAAACGGCACGTTCAAAGTCTATGCCATCAACGAGCAATACACCGACGAGTCACCCCGTAACCAGGCAGGTACCTCACTGCCGGACAATACCTGGACCAACCGCGAGCCATTTGAGGATTTCCTGATCCGCTGGGACAGCACGACCAACAGCAACAACGGCTCATATGTGCGGGTCACCAATCAGTACATCAGCGACAACTACCCGCCTGTCACGTGGCAGATCTTGGACGATCGCTTTAGCGCAGGTGGCGCGCTCACCGACCTCACCGGAATTGTCGACGGCATCAACAGTAATCCGTCCATACTCGCCGCGCTCGAAACGCGTTACACCCATCCCTACCCTTTTAATATCGGCGATGCGGCATGGGCTCCCCCCAACCTCGCCAACAGCCCCTACCCTCACGCCGCAACACCCCCAAACGGTATTCCGGACAACATCGAAGAGTTGATCTACCGCAGCGGCGACAGCGGCGCCTACACCTATGACGCCGACGGCGACGGTGCCGGCGGCCCCAGCGGCGCCGGCACCGTGTTCGGCGGCAACGGCCGCTACGACGGCCCGGAAGGCCACAACGAACAGATGAACACCAAGATCAGGATCTCCGGTGACAGGACCCCGGTCTCAAGCAATACGGACAACTGGGACTGGCACTCTTTCTACAGTGGCTTCGGTGACTGGTGGACCCGGACCTTTGGATCTCCGTCGCCCACCTGGTCGTCCTCTATCCGTAACATCTACCTGTTCGATCCCAACACCGTGCGCACGAATCCAGGTACAGGCGAGAGCAACTTCATTGTCAGCGGAAGTGCCCTCGAACGTCCGTTCCCGGACACGTCCGCTACGACTCTTGGTGCGGGCTCCATCTACCCCGACACGGACCATCGGTATTTTGATGGTCGCCGCGAGTTCCGTGATATGCCCTCGTCCATTTACCACACCGCCGGTGACGGGCGACTGGGTGAAGAACTCGACCCGCGCGTGTCTGCCGCCCTCGGCGCGAACAACATCATCAGCGGCATGGCCGGTACTGACCGCGGTTCTTCCGCCGGCAGCACGCCGTTCCCGGACGGCTCTATCACTGCCTCCGGTCCGCTGGCCTACGACATCTTCGGCGACTTCGGCCTCGATGCCGGTAACCAGCTGAATATAGAGTTGCTGACCTGGCGTATTGACAACAAAGGCCTCACCGATACGGTGACCAACAATATTTCTAGACAGGGCGGCTGGATCGGAGCTGACTCGGCTTCCCGGCGTTGCCGCGACAATACTCTTGACGGTATGGTCGATCAGGGCGAAGCGCCCGACCTCGGATTCCACTCCTACATCGTGGATACAAGCAGTCTGACCATTATTGATGACGGCAGCCAGACGAACTACCCCTACAACCGCGACCGTGTGGTGGAGGATTTGGTTGAAATCCTCGACAGCAGCGTCGACTTCCAGACGTTCTCCGATGTTCCGGGTACCATCGACTACATCATCGGCATCTACCCGGAAGGCTACCCCGGCCGCGACTTCCAGGGCCTGGCCCCGATGGGCAACTCCGTGCTGACCCGCGACTCGATCGCGCCGATATCCTACGGGGGGCAGGTGATAAACTTCGAAGCGGACTACGGCGCGTCCACCGTCGCGCACGAGTTTGCGCATCAGATGCTTGGCGCCTGGGACCTGTATGACTACGACCAGTTCAACGGCATCATCACCAACAATCCGATCTCCGGCGGGAACGAACTCATGGCGGCCGGGGGCCTGACACATTTCATCGGTCCGCACAAGGTTGCGTTCCAGTGGTCCGGCTTCCAGGTCCTGAATAGCCCAACAGCACCACTCCTCACCCCAGGCGTTCCGACCACTATCAACATGTACCCGGCCGAGACCAACCCCAACCAGTACTTTGTCATGAATCGTGGCAATGGTGAGTCTTACTGGTTCTGGTATGAGTCTGGTGCCGGCCAGTTCCCCAAAGGCCACGCGCCCGGCTTATGGGTTCTACATGTGGACGGCGCCGGGAATCCGGAGGCCTTGCCACGCCAGGTCCAGCGCCAGGACCACTACAGTTACGAAATCGTCCAGGCGGACGGTCTGAACCAACTCCAAGACGGCGCCGCACCGGATAGCGGGGACCCCTTCCCAGGTTCGACCGATAACCATACCTTCAGCCGCTTCTCGCACCCGGCTGCGGTCTGGTGGGACGGCACCGACATTGGCATCGAGATCCTGAACATCATCTCGCCCGCGACCGGCGACCGCTATTCACCGTTGCAGGTTGTGTTCTTACTCCGCGATCGCACTGTCCCGGAACTCTCATTCTTCCATCCGCCCGGCGGCTTCTCGGCCAACGGTCTCTACACCGTGACCTACGACACCTGGGACAATTACGGCGGCACCCTCATCAACCTCTACCGTACAGACGTCAACAGTACCACCTATGCACCCAGCACACTGCTGCAAGCGAACATAAGCAAACTTGCCGGCGACCAGCGGGACCTGTATCCGTACAACATTTCTGCCCTTGCTGCCGGCCGCTACCGCTTCTTCGCCCTGCTCCAACCATGGGCGGATCCGGAATACGATGACGGCATAGTCTACAGCTCGCCCGCGGACAAGGGCCGCATGACAATTACGGGAACGAACTACCTCCCCTACGCATCACGCAAGACCCAGTATGTGCTTACCTTCAATATCGGCACTGGCAAATTCGACATCATCAGCAATCCCGGTGCGGTGCCGCAGGGAAGTTTTACACCGCCGGGCCCGTTCCAAACTACAGACACGGCCTTCACTTTCAGCGTCACCACCGGGACGACGCCCTGGGCCACTGGCGACACCATCACTTTCACACCGCGCTACGAGTCGGGCGCCTCGACACCGCTCGCCGCGGCCTCCAATACGGGTAACGCGACGATCCAAATCACCAGCCAGCCACTCATCGATCCGGCCAACATCCCGAACAGTTCCACGCTCCAGACCTGGACTCTCAGCTATGACGGCACCGACTGGACCCTGACCGGCTCGGTCACGGGGGTATCCTCCTCGGTCATCCCAACGGGCACACTCACCGTTGCCGCCGGCTATTCCACCGGTGTCGGCAACACCGGTAACTTCACCGTGCGATTGACCGTTGGCGTGGCCCAGTCGGGTGACTACTTCGTGTTCAAGACCACCGGTCTTACACCAATCGTGACATCGACCATCCCGCCCACGCCCATGACTGCGGCCATCGACGTGCTCGTAGACCCGCAGACTGGTGCCGGCTACGTGGAGAACCCCGCAGTATCCGGCGAGGCAGACCCGCGCCCAGCCGACGGCGGCCCCTCCGACAGCGGTGCCGGCAATTCCACGGCCGACGGCGTGGCAGACGCCTGGGAACTCCAGTGGTTTGGCAACCTGACCACGGCCCGACCCATCGCCGGTACTGGGCCAGGTTACGTTGACGGTTTCAGCGATTACGACCGGGATGGTCTCAATGATCTCTATGAGTACCTCGCCGGCACCAACCCCCTCGTGGCCGACACCGACGGCGACGGCATGGACGACACTGGCGAGGACCCCGATCTCGACACCCTCTCGAACTTGAACGAACAGCAGTACGGCACGCACCCGGCCTGGGCGGATACTGACGACGATGGCCGCCTTGATGGGGTTGAGCTGCTGACTGACCTAACGCACCCCCTCTACGGTATGAGTCGCGCCAGCCGTACAGCCCCCGCGCGCGCTGCATTGGATCTGAAGGTCGTGACCGACGCACTCACTGCAGTCAGCCAGACCTATATTGGTATTGACGTGCCGCACTCGTTGCGCTTCGCGGTAGCCAACGTTGCCTGGACCATTGAAGCCTGGGTCAAACTCCGTCCTTCGGGCGATAACACCGGTATTATTGCTGCTTACCGCATCCCGAACGGCCCGGCGGGCGGTAGCGTGAGCGGCATGGAAATTGGCGTGGAGAGCGGCGCGCCGTACGTGCGCTTCCAGACCATGGGCGGACAGCAACTCAAAGTGGGCGGCAGCGGCGTAGCGCCCGCCTTCCCGACCGGCGAGTGGCATCATGTCGCGGGCGTTTGGGACGGCACCTCGCGCACCCTGCGCCTTCACATTGACGGCCTGAACGAGATCGCTCAGGTCGCCCTGATCGAGCCCCCTGGCATCCAAGGCACCTTCTACATCGGCGGCGGCGGCGCGAGCACGGCCGCTGAGCTACTGACCGACGCCTACATTGATGAATTGCGAGTTTGGCGCGGCGCGCGCACCGCCGCCGAAATCGAGACCAACCGCGACCTCTTGGTGCAGCCGCCCACCGCCGCACAACGCACAGCTATCTTAGCAGGCACGGCCAACGGCTTGCTTGCTTACTACCGTTTCGACGAACAAGGCCAGAACATCAACGACTTCGCCTTTGCTTACCCTGTTTCGCCAACTGACCCCAACTACGTAGCCGCCTACTATGACATCGCCAGCAGCAACTTCGCGATCCCACTAACTGTCACCCCGAACGGGGTCAATGCCAACTGGACCACGTCTGCCAACTGTGTAGCCATGGTCGGCGTGAACCGCACAGAGAGTGACGATGCCGACGGCGACCGCCTTGGCGACTGGTTCGAGGCCATGTTCGGACTCGATCCCGCGACGGCTACGAATGTGGCCTTGGACCCCGACATGGACGGCCTGAACTACCTCTATGAGTACTGGACCGGCAACAACCCGCTCGACGCCGACAGCGATGACGACGGCATCCTCGATGGCGCCGAAGACTACGAAACCACCCCCGATGGCTTGACCAATGCTGCCGAGCAGACCGCTGGCTCTGACCCGCGCCTCAGAGATACCGATGACGACGGCGTCAACGACGGGCCGGAGGCGGCGGTTAGCGGTAGTCCGACTAGCTCGCTCAGCCCACCCCAGTACCGTGCCCTCAAACTCGACGGCACCGGCGACTATGTGGAGATGCCGAAGGAAACGCGCTTCGCTCTGGACACGAGTTGGACGCTCGAAGCTTGGGTTCAGCCCACCACCCTGATTGGCAGTACCATCGAGGAGATTCTCGTCCGCACAACCGCACCCAACATATACAACTACCGCCTGTACCTCGACGATACCGACGATACCGACGAGAAGTACAAGCTCGCGGTCTCATTCACCAATACCAGTGCGACCGTTGCCCGCGCCGATTCGGGCACGACCTACGTGATCAATGACGGTATTACCTGGACGCACGTGGCCGCATCTTACGGCACCGCTGACCGCACCCTCCGGCTCTACGTCAACGGCGTTGAGGTAACCACCCAGACCGTGGGCACTGTGGCGCCAGCCTGGAGCGCCAAAGGGCCGGTCAAAACCCTGGTCGGAGCCGGTTTCAACGGCACCATCATACAGAATGAGTTCAACGGTCTTATCGATGACCTGCGCATCTGGGCCGTACGCCGTACCGCCGCCGAAATCCAGCAGTGGAAGAACGCCACGCTGGTGCAGTCCCAAGACGAGGTGGGCTTGCGTTCGTACCTGCGCTTTGACGACGGCGGGACCTCCGTCGAGGACTTCGTCAACAACGCGCCCTACGTCTACGCTACAGACTGGACCACGAGTTGGCTGCACGCGGGCCGTCTCATGGGCGACGCAACCTTCCAGAACCTGACTCCGGCTCAAAGCCAGGTCACGGACACCTTCTCCGACACTGATCTCGACGGCATCGCCGACTTCTGGGAGAATCAGTACTTCAGTAACCTCGCCACCGCCGACAGCACCCTCCGCGCCGGGGGTACGAACACCGACTTCGACCTCGATGGGTTGAACGACCTCTATGAGTTCCTCGCGGGTACAGATCCGCGAGTCGCCACGGACCACAGCACTGCGGACACCGACGGCGATGGTCTGCTGGATCTGGCCGAGCAGACCGCGGGCACCAACCCGGCAGACATCGATACGGACGATGACGGCCTCACCGACGGCGCCGAGGTGGCGCAGGGCACGAACCCCCTCGACAGTCTGAGCCCGCTGATCAACCGGGCGCTGAACCTGACTGCCGCCGGTTCCGCGGTGGTGGAGTTGGGCCCGGTGATCACCGGCGGTGAGACCACGACGGGCGGGGATATGGCCATTGAGGCATGGGTCAAACTCACCGGTGCCACGAACACCGGCGTGATTGTCGAGAAGGTGCGCGCCGACGGCCAGAATCCGGACTTTGTTCTGAGTTTGGATGCGGGCAAACTCAAGTTCGCCTACCGCACCGCCACCAACGTGGTGAACATCGCGACCATGGTCCGGCCGACCATTACCAATGCCGATGGCTGGGTGCACGTGGCCGCGATCCTGGACAACGACGCGGTGGACGGCGGGGTCACCTTGGTGGTGCGCTTTGCCGACCAGGCCGCCGCCGATACCCATGAGTATGTCGAACCGTTCAACTTCAAAGGCGGCGTTTCAGGGTACAGGGGAGAATTGCACATCGGTAGTTCGAGCGCGACCACCAGCCTACCGAGTTGGGTTGACGAGGTGCGGGTGTGGAGCGCAGTTCGTACGGTGGCGCAGGTTCGCGCCAGCCGGACGGCTCCGTTGACGGGGGCCGAGGCGGGCCTGGCGGCCTACTACCGCTTCGACGACGGGCAGACCGCGATGGCGGGGACAGGTGGTCGCAGCGCGGCGACGAAGAACGTCATTGCGCGCCCCGGCGCGGAGGACTTCGTGACGGCTCACCGGCTGAACACGGCGAGCACGGCGCGGATCGCCGACCGCGAGAGCTACGTGGCAGTGCTCAGTGCTGCCGGTGCAACCTTCCAGGCTCTGGCCGAGGACGCCACGGCGGTGGGCGTGTACCGCTACCTGAGTGCGGACACCGACACCGACCAGATGCCGGATCTGTGGGAGACCAAGCACTTCGGCGGGATCGGCACGGCGAACGACGCCGGGACGGTGTCGGGGTACACCGACACCGACGGTGACCGCCTGAACGACTACTACGAGTATCTCTCGGGCACCGATCCGCGCGCAACCGATTCGGCCGTGGCGGTGTACGGCGGTACTGCCGGCGTCTTGGACCCCGATGAGAACCCCGACACCGACGGGCTGACCAATCTGGAGGAGCAGCTTTACGGCACCGACCCAGCGCGCCCCGACAGCGACGATGACGGAAACAACGATGGTCCCGAGGTAGCGGCGGGCACTGATCCGCTGAATTCACGCAGCCCATTCACGCCGCGCTACCTGGCTTTGGCAGCGGGCACCGACACAGTGACGTTCCCGACTCAGGCCAAGCTGGGACTGACCACCTTTACGGTTGAGGCGTGGGTAAGGCCGACCGGGGTTGCCGGAACACAGGTGCTGCTGACCAAGAACGCGGACGCGCGCATGAACTACCAGCTTGCGCTGGTGGGCGGTCAGGTGCGGCTGATACTGCAGGGGGTGGATGCTGGCACGCAGCAGACCGCGTTGGTAACCACCGCCACGCTGCCGGCCGGGCAATGGAGCCACGTGGCGGCCGTGGTCAATGCCGCCACCGACGCGATCACGCTGTATATCTACTATCCGGACGCGGCTGGCGGAAACTATATGCAGGTGGCCTTCGGCGCACCCTATACGCTGATTCCGGCCACAGGCCGTGGCACGCTGGTGGCCGGTGCAGCGGCCGGTGGTCTGGTGGGCGCCATCGACGAACTGCGGGTGTGGAACACCGCGCGCACGGCCGCGCAGGTGGCGGCGAATCGTCCGGTGACGCTGGTGGGCAACGAGGCGGGACTGGCAGCGTACTATCCGTTTGATGACGGCGGCACCACCGTCGAGGACTTCACCGCGCGCAACGACTGGGACGTCGTCGGCGTGCGCTCGGCCGGTGCAACGTTCACGTCGGGCATGGCCGGGGTCACGGGTGGCGACAGCGACAACGACGGCGTCGCCGACTCCTGGGAGTACAGGAATTACGGTAACCTGACCACGCTTACCGCCGCCAACGTTGCGACTCTGGACACCGACGGCGACGGCCTCCGTGACCTCTACGAATACTACGCTGGTACCAACCCACTCATCGCCTCGCTTACCGACCTCACGGACGACACCGATGCCGACGGCCTCACCAACCTCGAAGAGCAGACCGCCGGCACCCACCCGGGTCTCGCCGATACCGACGACGACGGCCTCTCCGACGGCGAAGAGGTCCTTGGCATCAACAACGTCGGCACCGCCACCACGACTCTCGACCCCAACGGCCGCGTCAGCGACCCCCGCGACAGTCTCGACCCGCTCAAGAATGCGGTCGCCGACCTCTCCACCAACACCAGCGGCCAACCCTACTTCCTCGTGCAGCCCGGACCGGCCACCGGCGCCGCCTTCAGCGCCGAGGCCTGGATCAACCTCCGCAACAGCGATCAGACCGGCACTATCCTCGAGAAACTCGACCTGCAAGACCCGGCCCTCGCTTCCGCCGAGTACGTCCTCCGCCTTGCCGCCGGCATCCTCACCGTCGACCTGCGCCTGCGTGACCCCATCGGTGGCACGACTCTGACCCGCACCGCCCAGCTCGCCAGCGTCGCCATCCCGAGCGGCCAGTGGGTCCATGTCGCCTTCACCGTCGCGGTCCCGGTTGGCACCAACAACACCGACGCGACCCTCTACGCCTTCATCGAGGGGATCAACTACAGCCAGACCGTTCGCCTTGTCGGGGTCCCCGTTACGGCCACCACCGGCGCTCTCCATATCGGCGCCGCCACCCCCGCCGACTGGCTGCAGATGTACGCCGATGAGGTCCGCCTCTGGAACGTTACCCGTACCGGTCCGGAAATCGTCGGCAACCGCCACCTGCCGCAGACCACCCTCACCAACCTCGCGGCCTACTACCGCTTTGACGACACCGGCACTACCGCCGAAGACTTCCTGCACCGCTTCAACTTGACCAACAATACGATCAATGCCAGGTTTGCCGCGACCCTCGAGGGCAACGCCGCCTTCCGGATCATCGACTCCGCCGGCGAAGGTTCTGAGACCTACACCTATCTCTCTCAGGATACCGATGCCGATAGCATCCCCGACTTCTGGGAACTGAAGTGGTTTGGCAACCTGACCACCGCCAGCAACGCGGCTGCTCAGATCGTGGTCGACGGCTACTCCGACGCCGACAGTGACGGCCTTAACGACTACTACGAATACCGCGCCGGTACCGATCCCGACCGCGCTGACACCGACAACGACACCGTCAGCGACGCCGACGAGAACACCCTCGATGCCGACACCCTCACCAACGCCCAGGAACAGCACGCCAGCACCAACCCCAAGAACGCCGATACCGACGACGACGGCGTCGAGGATGACCACGAGCTCGCCGGTACGCCTGGCACCCAAGACAACCCGCAGTACATCACCAACCCGCGCTACAGCATGGCCCATTTCACCAGCACGCCGACCTTCACCCCCGCCCTCAGCCTGAACCTGGGGACCTCAGGTCAGGTCCAGGTGCCGCGCAGCCGTCGCTTCAACCGCGAGGGTGGCTCAGTCACCTACGAAGCGTGGTTCCAGCCCGGCGCCGACCGCGACGGTTCACTGCTCACCTACCGCGTCGGCTCGCCGGCCCAGACCGTCTTCGAACTCGGCGTGGGCTCGCCCGGCGCCGCCGCCGGTGTTCCCTATGCCATTCTGCGCACCAACGCCGGCGTCCGTACCACCACCGCTGGCACCGCCGCCGCCCTGGCTACCGGCGTCTGGACCCACCTCGCTGCCGTCTGGGATGCCGACACCCACCAGTTGCGCGTCTACACCAACGCCCTGTTGCAGTTCACCTTCGACGTTGCCGCGACCGAGACCGCACTCAGTGGGGTCGGTACTCTCTACATCGATGGCGATGATAGCGGCGATGACTTTGCCAACGCCCGCATCGATGAAGTGCGCGTCTGGGGCTATGCCCGCACCCTGGCCCAGACCTACGTCCAACGCGATACCATCGTCGACTCCCAGGCCACCGGCCTCCTCGCCTGCTACCGCTTCGATGACGCCGGCGCCACCGTCGAAGACTTCAGCCACCCGTACCCGCGTACCGAAGCCCCCGACTATGCCATCAGCGGGATCGCCGCTGGCGCCGTCGCCGCCCCCGGCGCTCCCCTGCGCACCGAAACCCCCGATACCGTGCCCACCTGGTGGGCCGAACTCTACTTCACCCCCGATGCTACCCAGTTCGACGGCTCCTTCAGCGGCCACTACTACCGCTACGTCAACAATCCGGGCATCACCTGGACCGCCGCCAATGCCGCCGCCCAAGCCGCCGGTGGCTATCTGGCCATCATCAACAGCCAGGAAGAGAATGACTACGTTACCAACAACCTCCTGGCCACCAACGAGGGTGCTTGGATCGGCGCTTCCGATGCCATCCTCGGTACCGCCGAGGGGACCTTCGTCTGGGTCGACGGAATGCCCTTGTCCGCCGGCTTCACCAATTGGTCCAGCACCATCGTCGGTGCCGAACCCAACAATGGTTTCTATCCGAATGGCGTCGGCCTGCCGCCCACGCAGCACGCGGTCGAAGACTACGTGCAGATGGTCGGCCACACCAACAACAATCCCCTCACCCTCGTCCCCGGCTTCTGGAACGACCTCGGCAACACCGATACCACCAACGACCAGGACGGCTACGTCATTGAGTTCGACTCCTTCATGTCCGGCATCCGTCTCACCGCCGATGATGACAACGACGGCCTCAACAACCTCTATGAGTTCCTCTGCCGCACCAATCCCCTCCAGACCGACACCAATGGCGACGGTATCAACGACGCCGGCGAAGACTTCGACAACGATGGCTTGACCAACGGCCGCGAACAACTCTTCAGAACCGACCCGCGCCTGACCGATACCGACGATGACCAAGCCGTCGCCGCCGCCACCGACGACCTTAGCGAGGTGCAGAATGGCTCCCTGCCGATCAGCAGCCTCAGCCCGCTGACCTACCGCGCTGGCCGTTTCGGTACCGGCAACATCACCCGCGTCGAACTCCCCCCGAACCTCAACCTGGCCCTCTCCGACTTCACCCTCGAAGCCTGGATCCAGCCGCCCGCGACGGGGCTGACCTTGCCTGCCTCCATCATCTCGCGCCAGCTTGCCACCGGCATCTACAACTACCGCCTGTACCTCGACGCCGCCGGCAAACTCCATGTCATCTTCCGCACCGACAGCGCCACACTCACCACCGACTACGAGGCCGTATCCCTCGATGTGGTAGCCGCCACGGGTACCACCTGGACCCACGTCGCGGCTACCTATGCCGCCGCCACCGGCTCCCTGCGCGTCTACATCAATGGCGTTGACCGCACCGCCCCGCCCCCAGCCTCCGACGTCGATATTCAGGCCACCCCCAATCGCTACCAGGGCACCGCCGCCATCGCCGGCCCCGTCGTCACGGCCCTGGGTGACGGCTTCGCCGGCCTCATCGCCGAGGCCCGCATCTGGAACACCGCCCGCACCCCCGCCCAGATCGCCACCGACCGCTTCGGTACCCGCGTCGGCAACGAGGGCGGCCTGGTCAGCTACATCCGCTTCGACGATGGCGTCACCACCGCCGGACCGCTGCGCCTCGAAGACTTCGCCCACTCCCGCGATTGGCTCACCGGCTGGACCAATGCCGCCACCATCGTCGGCACCGCCACCCTCGCCCCGCTCACCCCGCTCACCTCACCGGTCACCGACACCCTCATCGACAGCGATGGCGATGGCATGCCTGATACCTGGGAGATCCTCTACGGCCTCAATCCCACCAGCAACGCCGACGCTGCCCTCAACCCCGATAACGACGGACTCACCAACCTCCAGGAATTCCGCGCCGGCACCAACCCGCTAGTGGCTGACTCCAACCTCAACGGCACCTTCGACAGTGCCGAAGACAGCGACAACGACGGCAGCACCAACCTCGCTGAAGTCACCGCTGGCACCAACCCCGGCCTGGCCTTCCAGATCCTCCTCGCTAGCGACCCGCGCGCTGCCAACTTCCGCGATGCCAATGACGTCCCGCGCGACGTGCGCTGGACCGAGTCGGAGTCCGTCACCGTCGTCAATCTCAACGGCACCCTCGACCAGGGCGATCAGATCACCGTCTACTTCAGCGAGTCGGTCAACGCCGCCTCCGCCGCCATCGGCGTCTTCCAACTCAGCAACGGCCATAGCTTTGGTACCACCCCCGCCGTCCTTCCCAATCCCGACGGCGCTAGGGCCGTCCGCATCACCCTCGGCGCGAACCCCACCTTGCTCTACACCGATACGATCACCGTCATCCAAGCCCTGCGCGATAGCGCCGGCAGCTACCTGGCCATCGGCACCCACAACCCCGTCAACCTCTACGACGACGGCGCGCCCAACCTCGTCTCCGCGGCCTTCGTTAACCGCACCGGCGGCCCCGGCGTCGATGCCGGCGATCAGCTCCTCCTCACCTTCTCCGAGCCCATGGATACGGCCTCCCTGACCACGGCCACCCTCAACACCCGCCTCCTGGTCAAGAACGCCCTCGGCGCCGCCCAGACCAACCCCTTCGATACCAGCACCCTCGCCTGGAGCGCCGACCGCCTCCAGGCCACCATTACCCTGGCCGGCACCCTCCTCCTCGGCGACCGCTCCTCCATCGATGTCGCCCGTAGCGACAACAATGGCACCGTCGGCATCCTCACCGACGACCGTACCCAAGTCCTCGATGCCGCCGGCAACCGCAGCCGCTCCGGCGCCCCGCAGCCCCTCAGTATCGGTGCCGAATACGTCGTCGCCGCTATCGCCACCGTCGGCGACGACCTCGATAGCCCCACCATCGTCGCCGAGGCCGTCCCCCTCTTCGGCCTCAACCTCTGGCAGCCCACCGGGAGCACCACCGAACGCCTCGAGAGCGTCACCGTCAGCGTCGGCCACTTCGCCACTGCTACGGTCAACACCAACCTGGTCGTCACCGCGGTCGAACCCGGCACCGCTGGCAATGCCATCAGCATCCGACTCCTCACTGGCACCGCCACGTCGCCCGCGGTCAGCGTCACCGGTACGGCCATCACGGTCACCGCGGATTCAGCGACCCATAAGAACAGCGACGTGGCCGCCGCCCTCAACGCCGATGCCGCCGCCAGCGCCCTCGTGCGTGCCACCGGCGGCGCCATCGCAGTGGTGGCCGTGACGGCCACTAACCTCAGCGGCGGGGTCGACCTCGTCAGCCAGGTCCGCCTCTCCCTCTGGGATGACTGGAACGGCAACGGCACCCTCGATGCCGCTGATACCTTCGTGCCCTCCAAGACCACCCTCTCCGGCAACCGCATCACCATCGAACCCGATAACGCCATCACCCTCCCCGGCGCCGTCGGCGGCGTCATCGACTACTTCGTCGCCCTCGAGGTCCTCGACGCCGACAACCGTGGCTGGGACAACACCATCGGCTTCACCGTCCCCCGCAACGGTGTCGCCCTCTCCAACGGCCCCGTCCCGGCCAGCGCCACCACCGGCCTCCTCGACCTGCACGTCCGCACCCTCGCCCGTGACGAAGTGGCCCGCACCTATGCCAACTTCAGCATCGACGAGACCACCACCGCAGTCTACAGTCTCACCGCCACCGGTGCGCCCTTCGCCTACAATGTCGACACCGACCCGGTCACCAGCTTCCCCGCCTACCTTGGTACCCGCGCCGGCAACATGCAGGAGATCAAGATCACCTTCGCCGGCCGCCTGACTGCCACCAGCACTCTCGCCGTCCGCACCAAGGCCGCCACCGATGGCGCCGCCGGTCTCGTTACCATCACCCTCGACGGTGTGCCCCAGGGTGAGTACAACTTCGGCGGCACCTTCGTCCAGCAGCGTACCCTCCTCGTCAGCGGCGATACCACCGCCACGACCCACACCCTCCTGCTCAGCGTCCCCCAGGCTACCGTCCTGGCGCTCGATACCATTAACCTCACTACCACCCCGGCCACCATCGGCGCTACGTCCATCGCCCAGCCCGTCCTGAGCTTCCTCGCCGATGTCAGCGGCGGAACTCGCCAAGCCCGCCTCAATACCATCAGCCTTGACCTCGTTCCGGTTACCGCCAATTTCACCACCGAGGACCTCCTCAACCTCACCGATGGCGCGACCGCCGGCGGCGTCGAAGTCTGGCGCGACGACAACGACGGCAGCACCACTGCCTTCGTCGCCGATGGCGTCTTCGATCCGACCAAGGACCACCGCTTGCGCTACACCCTCGTTCCCACCTGGAGCGGACTCGGCCCCTACAGCGTCCTCTTGGTCATCAACAACACCGCCACCAATGCCGAAGAGATTATCGGCGGCGCCGACGCACGCTTCTTCGTGGTCATTCGCACCAGCCCCAACGCCGAGAACAACGAAAGCTTCCGCGTTGACCTGCCCGCCGGCGGCATCACCTACACCGACTACACCAATGGCAGCACCACCGTTGTCGGCGGCACCGGCAACGCCATCACCGGCACCGCCATAACCGTCGACAGCACCACCCCCTACCTTGTCGATACGGTCTTCTACACCGACCACGACACCGGCTATGCTGCTTCCGGCGATGTCATCGCCCTCGTCTTCAGCAAGGCCATGGACCCCGCCACCGTCCCCGTGACCACCGAGGACGACTTCAATGCCCTCATGGGACTCGCCCCGGGGACCCTAAGCTTCGGTGTCGTCAGCCCCAGCCAACTCGTCTGGACCAGCGGTGGCACGACCCTCCTCATCGTCATGGGTGAGACCGGCACCTTGACCCAGGCCGCCACCGTCCTGGTCAGTGCTCCCGTCCACGACTACGCCGGCATGTCCGTCGGCAATACCGTGCCCTTCGAAGTCGACCTGCTCACCGCCCAGGCCATCGACGCCGACGCCGATAGCCTCCCCGACTGGTGGGAGACTCTCTACTTCAACACCACCGCCTTCAACGGCGCCTATGACCCCGATCTCGACGGCCTCCGGGCCTACTACGAATTCCTCGCCGGTACCGACCCCACCGTTGAAGACACCGATGGCGATGGCATCCTCGACGGCCTCGAAGATATGGACTTCGACAGCATCCTGACCAGCGACGACGTCATCTATCCCACCACCAGCACCGCTCTGGCCTACCCCGCCAACGCCGGCCAGACGCTGATCGCCACCTCACCCGCCGCCTGGGGCGTCGCCGGAGCCAACGCTCTCTACTACGTCGACGCCGCCCCCGGCGACCTCTTCGACCCGCTGGCAGACTCCATCTTCCAAGACGTGAACGGCTCAGCGACCTACAACAGCGGTGACACTTTGATCGCAGGCGTCGCGTCGGCCGTCGGCACCCCCGTACTCGGCGCTAAGGCCCCCGCCTGGACCAACGTCTGGATCTACGACCGAACCCCCGGCGGTGTTTTCGATCCCGCCCGCGACGCCATCATCAAGAGTCTCATCGGCGACGGCCTCACCAACGCTCAGGAACAGGACTACGGCACTCACCCGCTGCGCAAAGACAGCGATGACGACGGCGCCACCGACAAGGCCGAAATCGATACCCCCACCAGCCCCACTCACCCCATGAGTGTGCCCAATTCCGACAACCTGAACATAGCTTCCCCCAGAAGCCTCGTCCTCAAGAACTACAACGCCTTGGCGGGTATCGAGTTGCCGCTTCCCCAGCGCTTTGCTTTCAACGCTCAACCGTGGAACCTCGAAATGTGGGTCTACCCCACGGACGTCCTACCTGCCGCCACCCTGCCTGCCACGCCCGGAAACGGCATCGCCGACGTCCCCAACGGCAACTACTTCGCCTTCTACGGTGACGACGGCGTCGGCTACCGTATCTCCCTCGAAGACGGCACCCCCAAAGCCGTCATCTTCAACCACACCGCCGGTGTCGAAGGCACGTCGATTGTCAGCGTCGGTGGCGCGGGTAAGATCTCCGCTCTCCCGGTCAACCAGTGGTCACACCTCGCCGTCGAGTGGTCCCCCAATGAGAATACCTTCCGCCTCTACGTCGACGGCACCCTCCTCAGCATCGCCAATCAGACCCTCGCCAAACCCAACGTCGGCGCCACCGGCCGCGCCGTCCTGGCTTCTGGCTTCGATGCCGTCACCCCTGCCATCGCGGGTTACCTCGATGAGTTCCGCGCCTGGTACGGCACCCGTCGCATCGACGAGATCGAGTACTGGCACAACCGCCTCTTCCCCACCCTCGAAACGATCACCACCGAGGACTATCTCTACTCAGCCACTGCCAGTGAGTCCTACCCCCGTGGCACCCTGCCCCTGCGCTGTTACTACCGCTTTGACGATGGGGGCCTCACCGTCGAAGACTTCGCCCACCTCAATGACACCGACTACCGCCTCGCCGGCGCCGAGGTCACGACGACCCAGGCCGCCACCATCAAGGGCACCGACGACGCCGACGGCGACGGCCTCCCCGATTGGTGGGTCAGCCTCTACGCCCTCGACCGCTACCCCTACGTCCGCGTCCCCGCCAACAACGCCAAGTATACCCAGACTGGCCGCAATCAGCCCGGCTGGCAACTCTACGTCTGGGATACCGCCGGCACCGGCATCCTCGGCATCAACTACTCGCGCAGCTTCTCCTCCTACACCTCACTGGGCGGCGGCTACGGTCACTGGGAGAACCAGCAGGCGGTCTATACCAACTCCGACTCCATGGCCGACGACGGTCGCTACGGGCAGTTCCACAAGTACTTATACCTGCCGCAGGTGCCGACCACTGCCGTACTCAACTTCTACCTCTTCGGCGTGGCCATCACCGACCTGCGTATCAACGGCGCCAACGTGCCGATCGGCACCAGCCGGAACATCAACGTGGCCCCCTACCTCCGTACCGGCCGCAATCAACTCTTCTTCACCATCGACCGCATCAGCTCGCTGTACACCTACACCCAGTACGTCACCGCTCCCAGTGCCACCGCAACCGCGCCCGTCACCTACACCAAGCGCTTGTTCCAAGGCTCATTCGACCTCGACCTAGTCGCCGATGGCGAAGCCCTCATCGTTCGCGGTGACCAGTATCGCTTCGACCCGCGCTCCGTCCTGCATGGCTGGACCAACTCCGAGTGGCGCTGGACCAACACCGAACAGGGGGCCAGCGATAACGACGGGCGCACGCCTTATAACCTTAGCTACGGCATCCCCCTCGATGTCGACGAAGACGGCATCGAAGTCCAATACGAGTTCCTCCTCGGCACTAACCCCCGCGATCCCGATTCCGACAACAACGGCATCCGCGATGGCGATGAAGACTTCGACGAGGATGGCATCACCAATATCCAGGAAATACTCCGCGGCACCGATCCCACCCGGCCAGACACCGACGACGATGGCATCGACGACGGCGTCGAGATCAGCACCGGCAGCAACCCCCTCGACGGTAACTCGCCCTATCAGATCAACGGCGTCCTCCTTGCCCACGCCGGCGACTACATCGAACTGCCCCAGCAGAGCCGCTTCTCCATGGCCAACTGGACCATCGAAGCCTGGGTCCGCCCCACCGATGCATCAGCCTTCAACGGCGGTAACGTCATCGAACGCGTCGTCGGCCGTAACCTCAGCGACGCCACCAAGGTCAACCAGGTCAACTACGGCATCCGCATCGTCAAGGACGGCAGCAGCTTCTACCCCGAAGTCTACTTCACCGACGCCAGCGCCCACGACGCCTATGACAGCACTGACACTGGCCGCGTCGGCATTCGCGCCACCAGCCCCATCCCCGCCGATGATGTGACCTGGACCCACCTCGCCGCCACCTATGACATCCAGTCCCGCACCCTCACCTTCTACGTCAACGGCGAGAACGCCGGCTTCCGCAGCGCACCGAAGGTCCCCGTTCTCACCGGTACTGGCCCCGTCTATACCCGCGCCGGTGAGGGCTTCAAAGGTGTCATCGACGACCTGCGCTTCTGGAACTCCGCCCAGACCCCGGCCAACATCCAGTCCCGCATGCTCAGCCTCCTCCTCGGCACCGAAACCGGCCTCGTGGCCTACTACCGCTTCGATGACGGCACCGGCGGCGTCCCCGGCGACGATGGTATCTGGAACACGCACGACACCCACGAGACCGGCCTCCAGGTCGGACAGGCTCAGGACGGCCTGCGCTCCTCCGGCTCCGACTGGACCACCGACTGGGTCAATGCCGCCAGCCTGGCCGGCAAGGCCGCCTTCCTCCCCCTCGGTGCCAACAGCCCCATCGGCAGCGATACCGATTCCGATGGCGATGGGATGGCCGATTGGTGGGAACTGACCTACTTCGGTAGCCTGGCGCAGGATGGCCTCGGTGACGCCGATAGAGACGGCCTCAGAGACCTCTACGAATACCTCGCCGGCACCAATCCCCTGGAAGTCGACTCCAACAACAATGGTACGTCGGACTTTGAAGAGGACAGCGATCACGACGGCCTGACCAACGGTGAGGAGCAGGACCAGTACCAGACCAACCCCGGCCAGGCCGATACCGATGACGATGGCACCAACGACGGCGCTGAACTCCTCGGTGACCCCAATCTTGCCGACGGCGTCTCCACCCAGGGCGACTATCTCAGTAGCCCGCTTTACTCCATGGGCCACTACGACCCCATCGCCAAGGCCGGCGTCTACTCCTTCGGCCCCCAGCGTATGCTCAACCTCGCTGCCGGCGTCACTCCCACCGGCATCCGTCTCCCCGTCGGCACCCGCTTCGACCGCCAAGGCGCGGCCTGGACCACTGAAGCCTGGGTCAAGGTCGACAGCACCACCGACAGCGACGGCGGCCCCATTCTTACCTACCGCGTCAGCGGCAAGATCGCCATCGGCCTCGGACTTGACTCCAGCCAGCGCCCCTACGCCCGTTTCCAGACCGTCAACGGCGCCACCTACACCGCCGGCGGCAGCACCGTCACCCCCTTCGCCAACGGCTCTCAGCACCACCTGGCCGCCGTCTGGGACCCCGCCGACCACGCCCTCACCCTCTACGTCGATGGCATCCTCGCCTTCTCCCAAGTCGTCCTCGCACAGCCCATCTCCGGCACCGGCGAGATGTACATCGGTGGTAACGGCGCCTCCGGCTCCACCAACAACCTCGACGCCGGCGCCCTTGACGAAGTCCGCGTCTGGAGCCTTGCACGCACCCCGGACCAGATCGAGCAATTCCGCGACCGCCTCGTCCCCACCGGCACCGCCGGACTCCTGGCCTACTACCGCTTCGATGACGGCGGTCGCACCATCGAGGACTTCGCCCATCCGTTCCCGGTCATTGACGCCAGCCAGTACGACATCGAGCCCGAAGACTATGCGGTGCTCAAGGGCCGCCCCGCCGACAACCTCCGTGTCCGCACCGACGCCGGTCTCGCTCCCGCGGCCTGGACCTCAGTCACCGTCCGCGATGCCACCGCCGCTGACGACTGGGACCCGGCCGTCGATGCCGTCGTCCTCGACATGGGCACCACCCTAGGCGCGTACGACCTCGAGGACATCCTCCTCTTTGGCGCCGCTCCAACCCTGGGCACGGCGTTGACTCCCGCTAGCGCCGCTTCCGCCTGGAACACCACGTTCTCCTACTACAACAGCGCTGCCACAGGCGCCTTCGACGTCTCTACCGATCTCCTCTGGATCGAGGCCAGCAGCCCTGCCAACACCGCCTACAACTACGGCGCCGACATCTTGCCGGACATCCTCACCGACGGCACCACTGCCTGGGCCATCCCCAGCACCTTCCCCATGCTCGGCCCCACCCTCGACTTCGACGACGTGGATGGCGACGGCTTGCCCGACTGGTATGAGGCTACTTTCAGCGCCGGCAGCCCCACGGCCCTCACCGTCCATGACAACGACAACGACGGTCTCAATACCCTCAGCGAATTCCTCTGCCGCACCAACCCCGAAGACCCCGATACCAATAACAACAGCATCCCCGATGGCGCCGAAGATTTCGACGGCGACAGCCTGACCAATGCACAGGAACAACTCGCGGGCTCGGACCCGACCCTCAAGGATACCGACGACGACGGCAAACTCGATGCTGCCGAAGCCCTCGCTGGCACCAGCCCCACCGACGAACTCAGCCCGCTGGTCGACCGGGTCCTCAGCCTCGACGGCTCAGCCACCGCCTATGTCACGCTTCCCCTCTCCAGCCGCTTCGCTCTCAGCACCTGGACCGTTGAAGCCTGGGTCTACCCCACCACGGCTGCCAACAGCACCATCATCAGCCGTAACGTCGGCGCCGAAAACTATGCCCTCGGCCTCGATGTCGACCGCCGTCCTTATATCCGCTTCAGCCCCAGCGACGGCACCACCGCAGTCGAGCTTAAGGCCAACGCCGTCGATGCCATCGCGCTCAATGTCTGGACGCACCTCGCCGGCACCTTTGATACGGCGACTAATACGCTGCATTTGATCGTCAACGGCGCCGAACAGGCCACCCTCTCCACCGTCAAGCGCTGCGCCACCACCGGCAAAGGCCCGGTCGCTCTCCAGGTCGGGGAAGGCTTCAAGGGCATGCTCGACGACGTCCGCATCTGGAGTACGGCTCGCAGCGTCGATACCATCGCCGCCAGCCGCGCCCTACTCCTGGCAGGTACCGAAGCTGGACTGGTCAGTTACCTGCGCTTCGATGACGGCGGCGACCTCGCCGACGGCAGCCTCAGCGCCACCGACTTCACCCAGCGCCAAGATTGGCTGACCGGCTGGGCCAACGCCGGCACTCTCGGCGTCGGCGCCACCATGATTCCGGCTCCGACCGACGCCCCCGTCACCGGCGCTGCCGTCGACTCGGACAACGACGGTCTGCCCGACCAGTGGGAACTGCGTTACTACGGCAACCTCAGCCAGACCGGCACCGACGATACCGACGGCGATGGCCTCAATGACTACTACGAGTACCTGACCAACAATGACCCGCGCTCGGTCGACACCGACGGCGATGGCATCAGCGATGCCGACGAAGACATCGATGACTCTGGCGCCGGTGATGGCCTCACCAACGTCCAGGAACAGGCCGCCCGCACCCATCCGCTGCTCGGTGATACCGACGATGATGGTGTCAGCGACAAGGACGAACTCGCGGCCGGTACCAGCCCCCGCTACTCCATGGCGCGCCTCGACCCGCTGACCACCAAGCTCACGCCCAGCCGCAGCCTCGACATCGATAAGGCCGCTACGGCCATAGGCTCCACCTGGAGCGGCGTCCAACTGCCCAAGCCCGAACGCTTCAACATGGGCGGCGGCTCCTGGACCCTCGAAGCCTGGGTAAGCCGGGGAACAGACGACACCGGCGCCATCCTGAGCTACCGCACCGGCGGCCGCACCTCCATGGAAATCGGTATCGAGAGCGGCGCCCCCTACGTCAAGTTCCAGCCCGCTACCGGTGCCACCGTCTATAAAGCCGGCGGTGCCGGTGCCGCCGGCGCCTTCCCGCCCAACGAATGGCATCACGTCGCTGGCGCCTGGGACAGCACCCTCGGCACCCTCAACCTCTACATGGACGGCCTCCTGACCCTCTCCGTACCTTGCACCGCAGCGCCCATCAGCGGCACGGGTATCATGTACATGGCGGGCGACGGCACCGCTACCACAGCTACCACCCTCGCCAATGGCCTCATCGACGAAGTCAAGATCTCCGGCCTGGCCCGGCCCCTGGCGCTGGTGCGCGCCAACCGCGATGCCTTCGACGGCACCAACCTCGCGGCGGGCGTCTACCGCGGCGTCACCCTACCCGGCGGCGATATCTCCTTCGCCGACCGCGTGGTCACCTTCGTCAATGGCAACCCGCCCTCAAGCGCTGGCCACGATGACCCGCGCGCCGTCATCGGCGCTCCCGACGACCCGGCGACCTCCGGCACCGGCACCGGCGCCACCGCCGGACTCTCGCTCTCCCTCGGCAATGGCGGCTGGGTCGTGGTCGAGTTCACCGACAACCTCCTCACCGGCGGGGTCGGCAATGGCGATGGTATCGACCTCTGGATCTTCGAGGCCGGCGGCGCCGCCGAAGGCATGATCGTCGAGATCAGTAAGGACGGCGTCAACTGGATTCGCACCGGCAACGTCGTTGCTGGCGGCACCAGTGGCATCGACATCGACCCCTACATCTCCAGCCCCGATGAAGTCTTCCGCTTCGTCCGCGTCACCGACCGGCCCAACCCCAACGACGCCGGCGGCCCGCTGACCGGCGCCGACATCGACGCCGTCGCCGCCGTCTCTACCACCGGTGGCCTGCTGGCCTACTACCGCTTCGATGATGGCGGCCGGAAGGTCGAAGACTTCGTACACCCGTACCCCGCCACCGACGCCGCCGACTACGCCCTGGCCCCGCCGACCGGCGTGGCCATCACCAGCAACACTGCGGACTGGGTCGTGACCGCCCACGCCAAGCCCATCGTCGGCATTGACGATCAGGATGTAGACGGCCTGGCGGACTGGTACGAAGACCTCTACGCCAGCTCGACCACCGTCATGTCGGCCACTCCCAACAGCGACAATGACAATGACGGGCTCCTCAACCTCACCGAATTCTACTGCCTCACCAACCCCAATGTCGTCGATACCAACCGCAACGGCACCTCCGATGCCAACGAAGACTTCGATGGGGATGGTCTGACCAACCTGCGCGAGCAGACCCTCGGCGCCGACCCGCGCCTGAAAGACACCGACGACGACGGCCAGAACGACCTCGCCGAAGCCAATGCCAATACCTTGCCCAACAGCTCCCTCAGCCCGTTCCAGTACCGCGCCCTCACCCTGGATGGCGTCGGCGACTATGTGACCCTGCCGCTCGATTCACGCTTCGCGCTCACGGACAACTGGACTCTCGAAGCCTGGATTCGCCCGGCCACCGGCGCCAGCGGCGACCTCATCGCCCGCTCCGTCCAGGCGAACCGCTACAACTACCGCCTGTACCTGAGCACCACCCAGAAGCCGGTGATCGAGTTCCAGGACGCCACCACGCCGACCCCCGTCACGGTCAGCGTCACGGGCACCAACGCCATCCCGACCGACGGCGCTACCTGGACCCACCTGGTCGCCACCCGCAGCGCCGTCGACCACGTCCTGCGTCTGTACGTGAACGGGGCACAAGTTGCCTCAAGCAGCACCGTGGCGGTTCCCGCTACCAACGGCATCGGCCCAGTCTACACTCGTATCGGCGAGGGCTTCAAAGGCGAGATCGATGAAGTCCGTATCTGGAACGTCGCCCGCTCCGAAAGCCTGCTCCGCACCTGGATGCCGCAGTCTCTCGCCCGCAGCCTCGACCAGGGCGGCCTGGTCGCCTACTACCGCTTCGACGACGGAAGGGCAGCCGCGGCCACCACCGGTCAAGTCCAGGACTTTGTCAACAGCACCACCTACAGCTTCCCCAACGACTGGCTGACCGGCTGGCTCCACGCCGGCACCCTGGTCGGCAATGCCGCCTTCGTCGACCTCACCGCCCAGACCAGCCCGGTGAGCGACCTTACCTCCGACTCCGATAACGACGGCATCGCGGACTTCTGGGAGTACCAGTACTGGGGCAATCTGACCACCGCCGGACCCGGTACCGTCGATGGCTACACCGACACAGATCAGGACGGCCTCAATGACCTCTACGAATTCCTCGTCGGCACCAACCCGACCGTTGCCAGCGTCGATGACCTCAACACCGACGCCGACTCCGACGGCCTCACCAACCTCCAGGAACAGCAGTTTGCCTCCCACCCGCGCGATACCGATACCGATGACGACGGCGTGCCGGATGGTGACGAAGTCGCCGGCATGAACCACCAAACGCCGACCGACCCGGTCGACAGCCTCGACCCGCTGGTCAACCGCGCCCTCGAACTGACCGCCGGAACCGACTACGCCCGCGCCGCCTTCAGCGGCCTCGCCTTCAGCGCGGGACAGGGCATCATCGGCGCCTGGATCAACCCCAACACGGGGACCGACCCAGTCAATGGCGTCATCCTGCGTGCGGTCGATCCCGCCGACAACTCCACCGTCATCCTCGTCAGCTTGGTCAATGGCTACCTCCACTTCGAGTACAAGACCCGCACCACGGGGATCACCAAGTCTTGGACCATGGCCACCGGTCCGATCACCAACGCCGACGGCTGGGCCCACGTCTATGCCAAAATCGTGGGCGCCGAGTACGCGGACCTCTATACCTACGTCAACGGCGTCGAGTACCGCGAGCAGTTCGCCGAATCCGGCGACTACTCGACCCCCCGCGGCATGGCCCTCTACATTGGTGACGCGCCGGCTGCCGAAGGCGGCGCCGACGACTCCCTCATCGGCCAGATCGACGAGGTCCGTTTCTTCTACAACCCCCTCGGCATCACCGATGCCGCCTTGCGCGCCCAGCGCTTCGCCGCTGCCAGCATGACGGGCAACGTCGACACCTACTTCCGCTTCGATGACGGCTACACCGCCGCCGGCACCTTCCACCCCGGACCGGTCGGCGCCGAAGACTTCGCCCACCGCATCACCCCGATCAACCAGGCCACCGCCAACCGCCAGTACGTCGCTGTGCTCAGTGGCAGCGCCGACATCGTCCCCGTCGCCACCGATACCCTCATCGACGGCACCTACACCTACCTCAGCGCCGATACCGACGCCGACGGCATCGCCGACTTCTGGGAACTGGCCAGTTTCGGCGATCTCACCACCGCCGGCCCCGGCGCCGTCGACGGCTACACCGACTTCGATGGTGACGGCCTCAATGATCTCTATGAGCACCTCCTCTCCTTCAACCCGCGCCAGACCAACACGGCCGCAGACCTCAACGCCGACGCCGATGATGACAATCTGACCAACCTCGAGGAGCAGTACTCCAACACCGACCCGAACCGCGCCGACACCGATGACGACGGCAAGACGGACGGCCAGGAAATCACCGACGCCACCGATCCCCTCGATTCACTCAGCCGGACGGGATTTGCCCACCAGATGGTCACCTTCAGCGCCACTACGGGTGAAATCACGGTCCCGATCAACCCGAAGTTCGACCTGAACGTCTTCACCCTCGAAGCCTGGGTGAAACCCGACACGGCCACCGAGGGCGCGGTGCTGATCAACAAGGCCGACGCTACCGGCGGTATCCAGTATCAGTTGGGTGTCGACACCAGCGCCAAGCCTTACTTGCAGGTCGGCAACTTCCGCTTCACCAGCACCGCGGTGATCCCCAATAGCGCCTGGTCCCATGTCGCCGCCACCTTCAACCGCAATACCGGTATCATGGAACTCCTCGTCTACGTCGCCGGAACGGGCGTTACCTTCACGACCACCACCGACCCCATGCCGCTCAACAACCTCCCCGAGCCCGGCGTGACCCCGGTCACCATCGGTCTCAGCGGCTCCAGCGGCGCGGGTTGGTCCCTCGACGACGTGCGCCTCTACGCCACCCGCCTCAACGAGGGCGCCATTGCCGCCGACCGCGTCAACCTGTTCAGCGCTGACCTGCCGCATCTCGTAGGCTGGTTCCACTTCGATGACAGCTACGCAGCCGACAGCACCGAGTTCCAAATCGAGGACTTCACGGCGCGCATCGGTACCGACGCCCAGACCGCCGCCCGCAACCTCCGCAGCAGCGCCACCCTGTCCGCGGCCGGCGTCAGCGTCGTACCCGGCATCCCGCCGGAGGTCTCCAGCGCTGACCTGACCCTCACCCTCAGCCCCGCCTCAAATACCCTGGTCGCCGGTAACACCGTCTTCATGTCAGTCTCTCGCAATGGCTCGACCGTCCTGCCGCTGGTCGTGGAACTCTCCACCGATGACACCAGCAGCATCGCCGTCCCGGCCACCGTCACCATCGCCGCCGGTGCCAACAGCGCCATCATTGGCGTCACCGGTCTGCACCCGACTCCGCTCGCCGCGCCGGCACACCTCCGGGCGCTCGCCAGCGGCTACGTCCAATCCGGCGAGGCTGCCATCACGGTGACCGCCCCGACCCTCACCTTTGCCCCCACCTCGGTTACCCTGCTGGTGGGCGAAACCTTCGAGGTCATCATCCGTCGTGACGCTACCCAGGCGACGGGTCCTCTCACGGTCACTACCGCCAGTGCCGACACCTCCGTCTTCACCGTCGGCGCCGCCTCGGTCACCTTCGCCGCCGACGAGTATGCGCGCACCCTGCCCCTCACCGGCGTGCGCGCCGGCGGCCCGTTGAACCTCACCCTGACCAACGGCTCCTACTCCGCTACACTGGCGGTTACGGTGACCGCTGGCGCCGGCCTGAGCATCACCAACCAGACCGTCACCGCGGGCGGCATCGTCATGGCCACCGTGACCCGGTCCGGCGGCGAGTTGACGGTCCCGCTGACAGTGACCCTGACGAGCTCGGATCCCGCCAGTGTCCCCTCCACCTCAGTGACCATACCGGCCGGCGCCGCCAGTGCCCTCGCCAGTATCATCGGCATCGCCAGGACAGATACCCCCGTGTCCATGCAGGCCTCTGCTCCCGGATATCCACCGGCCTACTTCGCGGTGACGGTCCAGCCCCCCCACGTCAGCTTCCAGGATATGCTTGGGTCGCCCATCACCAGCCTCTCGCTGCGTATTGACGACTTCAAGGACATCCGGGTAGTGCGTCCGGTGGACGAGTCCCAATCAAGCCTGACCATCCAACTGCGTGGCAGCGATGCGACGCTGTTCACCCATACCCCGACCGTGCTGACCTTCGTAGCCGGCAGCAGCGACGCGACGGTGCGGATCAACGGCGTTGGTCATGCCGCTGGCAGCGGCTCTGGCGCCGGATTCATCAATGTCTACACCCTTGGCCAGAAGATGAGCGGCGACTCGGTCAAAGACCTGACCGTGACGGTGACCGCGCAGCAGGCCCTGCAACTGGCTAGCGAGGACGGCACCGACAGCGTCATCGCGGGCGACACGGCGACGTTCCGGGTCAGCCGCGAGGTGGATATCGAGGCGCTGGATTTGCCGCTGACC
>CAILKC010000100.1 GCA_903834675.1 uncultured Victivallales bacterium
TCGAAGCGCCACAGCGCCGCGATGCCGCGGTTGAAATCGGGTCGCAGGATGAACTCGTCGTCAGGCTCGCCCTGCACCACGTGCCGGACGCCCCGCAGAGCCGGCGAGGCGGCCAGACGTTCAAGCTCGGCCTCCACCGCGGGATCGCACAGCGGCACCCAGCCCACCACGCCCCGCAAGCGCTCGCAGTGCCGTGCCAGGTCCAGCAGCCAGGCCGTCTCCGCGACGCTCTGGCGGGCCTGGACGCTGATGGCGCCATCCACGCCGACCGCGTCCATCTCCGCCAGCAGATGCTCCGGCAGAAAGTCGCGCTGGATGGCGGCCATATCCTCGCCAATCCAGCCATAGTCGGTGAGGGTGTAGTGCCAGAAGTGCTGATGGCTGTCGATCACCATGGTCGCGACCTCAGTTTGCCGCCCGCGTTCGGCGCGGTCACGCCGGGCTTAACCCAGATAGGGGAACTCGCGCGCCACCAGCCCGGCGTCCTTCAGCGCGGTCCACAGCGCGGCCGGAATCTCAGCCGTCACCGCAGCCACATTGTCGGCAACCCGCTCAGGCTTACTGGTGTTCAGCGCCGTGGCCAACACCCCGGGAACCGCCATGCCGAAACGCACGCAGACGTCGGCCGGACGCACACCAAAACGCGTGCAAAGAGCGCCGAAGGCGGTGCGCCAGGCGAAAAGGGGGGCGTCCGCGGCAACCGCCGGGTCGACCTTGCGGTAGTCGAAGAACGAGCCGCCGGTGAGGAAGCCCGCGTGGAATACCGCAGAGTTGATCATGCCGACGCCGCGGTGGTGCAGGCGATCCATAAACGCCAGCAGCTCCGGCGGGTGTGTCATGACGGTCAGGCTGCAGGCAAACATGACCCAGTCGAGCTCGGCGCGCTCGGCCAACTCCCGAATCACGGTCCAACTCTTGGCCCCCACGCCGACCGCCGCCACCTCGCCGCGAGACTTCAACTCGTTGAGGGCGCGGTAGGCCTCGACGATGTCTTGCAGCCGACGCTCCCGGTCGCGGGGATGTGTCGCCCCGGCTAGGTACTCGTCAGGGTCATGCACGGACACGATGGCGGGGCGGACACCTCCCAGCAGATCGATTCCCTGCCGCCAGCACTCGAGGATACCCTCATAGCTGATGACCTGCACCGCATCATGCTTGAGATCGGCCCACACCCCCGGCTCAAAGGTCGGCTCCAAACCGCGTAAAGGCACCCGTTTCCAAGCCAACTTGTTGCTGACCAGGACCTGTTCGGCGGGGAGCTTCAACTCGCGCAGACAGCGCCCGATGACCTCGAGAGCGAGGCCGGCGCCATACTTGCCCGCCGAATCAAGGACCACCGGCGGCGCCACGTGCCGAAAAAACTCGCGCACGGTGGCCAGCTTCGTCTCCCAGGGCAAGGCCTGGTAAAGGTTGCCGAGGCAGCTGGTGCCGAAGACGATCGGCGGCAGCGCCAGGCCGGTGCGACCCAGCGGCTGTCGTGTGGTCAGCATGGCCATGGCGATCTGTACCTTTGCGGTGAAGCTCCTGCCAACCCGACGCAACCCCCTCACTTTACCTTGCTCATGCCCCCCTGCAAGGACAGCACCCGCTCCGCACGATGCTTGCACTCGGGCTGAGCACGGCTTACGTTCTGCGGTTCTTGCCGTACCTGGCGCCTGCCCAGCATAGGGCCCGCAGCAATACCATGCCGAGCCGCATCACCAATTCGTTCACCGTCGCTTACCGTTACCCGGTTGTGTTCACCCATGGTGCCTTCGCGCCGGAGAACCCCGCCCTGGCCGACGCCGTGCGCGGGGTCTGCGGCGGCGGCGTGACGCCGTGCCTGGCGCTGCTGGACGACGGGCTGGCAGCGGCGGACCCCGGCGTCGGCGCCCGGCTGCGGGCCTACTGCCAGGCCCACAAGGATGTCATTGACCTGCGCGCGGAACCCCTCCTGGTTCCCGGCGGTGAGGGTGCCAAGAACGGCTTGGACGTGCCCCTACTCACCCTGCGCCAGGCTACGGCGGCCGGGCTCTGCCGCCACAGCCTGATCCTCGCGGTCGGCGGTGGAGCCATGCTCGACGCCGTCGGCCTGGGCGCGGCACTCTTCCACCGCGGGGCGCGCCTGCTGCGCTGCCCGACCACCGTGCTCTCGCAGTGCGACTCGGGAGTGGGTGTGAAGAACGGGATCAATCTCGCTGGCGCCAAGAACCTGGTCGGCGCTTTTGCGCCTCCCGCCGCGGTGATCAATGACCTGGAGACCCTACGCACCCTGGGCGACCGCGACTGGGTTGCCGGGATCGCGGAAGCCTTCAAGGTGGGGGCCATCCGCGATGCCGCTTTTCTAACCTGGTTGAGCCAGCAGGCAGAGGCCCTGCGTGGCCGGGATATGGCGGCTATGGAGACGCTGGTGGTGCGCTGCGCCACCCTCCACTGCGAGCACATCGCTGCCGGCGGTGACGCCTTCGAATGCGGTAGTGCGCGGCCGCTGGACTTCGGGCACTGGGCGGCCCACAAGTTGGAGGGGATGAGCGCTTTTGCCCTGCGGCACGGCGAAGCCGTGGCGGTAGGCATTGCGCTGGATGTGCTCTACGCCACCCGGCAGGGGCTGGTTGAACGCCAGGCGGCCGAGGGCGTGATCCGCGCCCTGTGGCGCTGCGGGCTGCCGGTGTGGGACGCACACCTGGCGCACCGTGCCGCCGATGGGTCGCCGACCGTCCTTGCAGGCCTCGAAGAATTCCGGCAACACCTCGGGGGCCAGCTGCACGTCACCCTGCCGGCACCCCTCGGCCAGCGCCGCGAAGTCACCCACATCGACCAGGCCGCCATGACCGCAGCCATCGGCGACCTGGGGGCGTTGAGCGCCACGTTGGGCCTGGAACCGCACCCATGAAGATCGCCGTCGGCGCTGGCCATCTGCACCTCACCTACTGCCTGAACATCCACGCCGGCGAGACCTGGGCCCAGCACTTGCAGGCCATCCGCGGGCCTGCCTGCCAGGTGCGGGACCTGCTGGGTTGCCAGGAACCCTTCGGCCTGGGCCTGCGCCTGGGAGCGCGCGCCGCCGCCGAATTGGACCACCCCGCGGCACTCCGTGAGGCCGCCGAGGCCCTCGCCTCTGAGCAGCTCTACGCCTTCACCATCAACGGCTTTCCTTACGGCGCCTTCCATGGCACCCGGGTCAAAGAGAACGTCTACGCGCCGGACTGGACCAGGCCGGAACGGGTCGAGTACACCCTGCGCCTCGCCCGCATCCTCGCGGCCCTGCTCCCCGCAGGAGTGCCGGGCTCTATCAGCACGGTGCCGGGGACGTACCGTGCCTGGCTGAAGCCGGGCGACCTGGAACGCATCGTCGAGAACCTCGTGATCGTCGTCGCGGCGCTGTTCCGTCTGGAGGCGCAGACCGGGCGCCACATCTGCCTGGCACTCGAGCCAGAGCCCGACTGCCTGTGGGACCGGGTGTCCCAACTCGTCGCGGCCTTCACGGGGGACCTGCTGCGACAGGCCGTGCCGGCCCTGACCCAGGCCCTAGGCTGCCGTCCAACGCAGGCCGAAGCCGGGCTGCGCCGCCACCTCGGCGTCTGCCTCGACACCTGTCACCAATCGGTGCTCCTGGAGAACCCCGGCGACGCCTTCGACGACCTCCAGCGAAACGGGATCGCGGTGCCCAAGATTCAGGTGAGCGCGGCCCCTATCTTCGCCACCTCTCCCGCCGGGCTGGAGCGGGCTAGGTCGTTCATCGACCCCTGCTATCTGCACCAGAGTTGCCTGCTCGGCGCCGACGGCACCCAGCGCCGCTTTCCCGATCTGCCCGAGGCCATCGACGCGGCCGCGGCCCTCGCAGACCCTGGCGAACTCCGCACCCACTTCCATATTCCCTTGTGCGTCGCCAGCGGACCGGGATTCCGCTCCACCCGCGA
>CAILKC010000101.1 GCA_903834675.1 uncultured Victivallales bacterium
CACCGCCCGCGCCTGCGGCCAGGCGCCTCTCCAAAAAACCAATGGAGATGCGGTGGGCTCCACCGCGGTCTGGTGGAGCTGCGGTGGGCTCCACCGCCCGCGCCTGCGGCCAGGCGCCTCTCCAAAAAACCAATGGAGCTGCGGTGGGCTCCACCGCGGTCTGGTGGAGATGCGGTGGGCTCCACCGCCCGCGCCTGAGGCCAGGCGCCTCTCCAAAAAACCAATGGAACTGCGGTGGGCTCCACCGCGAACCCTGAACCCTGAACCCTGAACCCTGAACCCTGAACCCTGAACCCTGAACCCTGAACCCTGAACCCTGAACCCTGAACCCTGAACCCTGAACTCCTGCGCTGTTCATGCCCCCGCCGGGGTTGACGCAAAGGCACTCAGCGGGTATGGTTGCCTAGGGTACGGTATGGTGTGATAGATGGTGGGTCTCGGATGGTGCCGTGGCGGTGATCGAGAGTACTTCCCAAGTGACCTATTTTTTTTGTCACCGGGGGCTCCGTTGCTGTTATAAGGCACGGCGGTTGTTTATGAGTGTTGGCTATACGGGCAGCACAGCCAGGCGCCGGTTGGTCATGTCCCCTTGTGACCGGCGCAGAGGGCCGGTGCAATCATGGATGCGGCGGGCGGCCGTGTGGCTCTTCGTTTTGCTTGCTATTCCGGCGCCATCTCTCCTGGCCGTCGACGCGCTGGCGGTTCCCGCTCCCGCTCCTGCCACGCTGATGGCCCCAGCGCCACAATTCGATTTTGGCACCGTCGCGGCCGGCGCCGTAGTCGAGCATGATTTCGTCCTCGAAAACCGCGGCGACGTCGTGGTGCGCATCGAGAAAGTACGCAGTTCATGTGGCTGCACTGCGACCCAAGTCGCCGCCTCCGAGATCGCGCCAGGCGGGCAGACCACGGTGCATGCGCGCTTCGACACCACCGGCCGCAGCGGTCGGCAGGATAAGGAAATCTTCGTCAGCAGCAACGCGCCCGTGAATCCGCTGCTGGTCTGCCGACTGACGGGCGCCGTCGAACCGGCGCCGCCCCCAGCGCTCGTCGCACCTGCTCCCGCGGCGGTTCCGGCTGCTGCGACGGCCTCTGCTCCCGCTCCTGCTGCGGTGCTTGCTCCGGTTTCAATCGCAAGCGCCGCCAGCGGGCTGGAAGCCAGCGTGCCCGTCATTGATTTTGGCCGTGTCTGGAGCGAGGAGCGGCCCCAACAAGCGGTCACCCTCAGCAATACGGGGACCGCGCCGCTGCGGCTTCTGGCGGTCACCGACGACTGTGCCTGTTTCTCCTCGGCTCTGGAGCGGCGGGTGCTGGCCCCAGGGGAGAAGACGGTGCTACGCTTGCAGCTTCATCCGGGCGACACGAAAGGGGAACTGCTGCAAACGCTGACGGTGGCCACCGACGAGGTCGGCGCGGCGCCGTTGCGCCTGCTGGTTCGCGCTCAGATTGCGCCACGAATTGAAGCCATGCCGGCGTCGCTCCTGCTGCTGGACACGCCCGCAGGCAAGACGGTGGAACGGGTGCTGAAGCTGGCCAGCAATGATGGCGAGGCCTTCCACATCACCCGGATCGAAACTGCGGTTAAGGGCCTGCTGGTCGAGGCGCTCCCCGGCGGAGATGGGAAGACCTCGAGTCTGCGTTGTCGCTTCACCGCCCCGGCCGAACCCGGTCCGTTGGGCGGGGTGGTCGAAATCGTTACGGATCGGCTTGCGGGCGGCACCGTGAGCCTTCGCGTCATCGGTACAGTGGTCACTTCTGGAGGACCTTCATGAAGATGGTCCATCGCAATCTCGCCCTGGCTTCCCTGGCTGCCCCGGCCAACGCAACGCGGCCGCACCGCCAGAGAGTCCGTCCGCGCCTCTTCCCCTGGGGCGCTGTACTCGGACTCATCCTCGGCCTGAGCCTCGCCGCCCGGGCCGGGGTTACTCTTTCTTCGAACACTACCGGCGACGAAGCCGGGCCCGGGCAGTTGGTTTACATCACGTACACGTTGAACAACAACACGGACCCTGCTCAGTCGCTCAGTCACATGTCGCCCTCCATTGACCTGAAGTCCAGCAAGTTCATTTACGAGAAAGACAGCGCGGTAATCACCAACGACACGACCGTTCTGACCAGTCAGAACCCGACCACCGTGGGCAACGTCCTCACCTGGAACCTCGACGACCTGTACGATCCCGACCCGACCGTCGCGATCGGCAAAATCCTAACCATTGTCTTTGCCGTGCGGGTGGACTGCGGTGCCGCGACCATCCAGTTCAGTACCGCCACGCCCCTGACCCTCTCCACCGATGGCGTCCGCACTTGGAGCGCTTTGTATGGACTGACCGTTCAGGAACCGTCGCTGCAACTGACCCTCACGCCGTCGAGCCAGACGGTGCAATTGAGCAGCGGCGCCATCGTCACCTGGACGGCCAAGATCAAGAACATCGGATTGGGCCGCGCCTTGAATCTGAAAGTCAAGTTCGGGTTCGATTCCGGGCTGATTTTTCAGACCGGCAGTGCCACGGTGGGCTCCAAAGTCGACAGCAACGCGGGTACCTCAACGTCGGGAACCAGTCCGTCGCCGTACAGTGTGGCCACCACCATTTACACTTGGGATTTCGGCACCGACATGACATCGGATCCCGACGGCGGCGTCGGTTTGAGCGACGCCGATGGCGATAGCCGGTACGACGATTTGGCCCCCCTGGCGGAAGTCACCATCACCGGCATCAAGGCGCAGACTCAGAACTGTGATCCGGTCGGGTTGTTCCTCGACGTCACCTGCGGCAATCCGGCGACTCCCTGCATCAACACGGCCACCGACGGTTCGACCGCGGTCGGGACGATCACCGTGGTGCCGGCGGCTCCATCGTTCACCTACGCTTTTTCCAGTCTGACCGGCCTTGACTACTGCACCGGCGTCAAGGACGCCACATTCACCGTCACCAATCCGCCGGCCGCCAGTGCCGCCGCGCGTAACCTGCAATTCACCATCAGCAGTTTTCCCACCGGCCTCGCTTTCGTTTATCCCGATAGTCAGAGCGGGTCAGGCACTGGGCTGTACACCATTCTCTACGATTGGAATGGTACCATCGCCACCAATCCTACCGTGCTCAGCGGCGCCAGCGCCGTCACCTTCGCTTCCTCCAAGTTCGCCAACTTCCCGATCCTCGACAAGGGCAAGCGGTTGGTGGTCAAGTTCGACGTCGACTGTCTTACCGGCGGCAGCGCCTACTGTTCCTCATACCCGCTGAGTACGTCCATCTATGTGCAGCCGAGTTATACGGACATCTGTGGTGACGGGTACACGCCGGTAGCCACAGCGGTCGCGATCAGCCGCAACGAACCGGTGCGTCTCGCGCTTTCCCTGGGCAACACCGGCACCGACGAGATTTACATCGGCGATACCGGCCGCTTCTACGACATCAGCGCCACTATTGCCGCCCTCGCAGGCGATCCCTGGCTCCAGCTGAGCGGAATGATGCCGGTGACGCTGACCTATACCTACGACCCGGCTTTGGTGTACACGGGCACCTCGAACAAATCCGGATTATGCACGACCGACCCGGTCGATAACCCTGTCGCCCACACCCTGACGTGGAGCGCCCCCCCGGGCATCACCTTCTCATCGGGCAGCCCCGCCTTCGGCTGTCGGCTGACGTTCAACGTCACGGACCGGGGGCTCGGCGATCCCTGCGAAGCCGGCCGCGAGTACAACAACTCTTTCACTTTCCCCACACTCAACCTGACCGATTACCTGGGCTGCCCCTATACCATCGGCGGTTCCGGCGGTTTCCGCGGCTATATCAACCAGGAGGTGGACTATACCGGCACGCCGATCTACTCCATGGACAAGCAGGTCACCTACATCGACACATTCCTGACGGCCGTTGGCGAAACGCATCGCCCCTACCGGACAACCGTCACGGTCGACTTCGAGTCGGCTGCGCCCTCGACGTGGTCCGGAATCGCCAAAACGCTGCAGCCGGAAACCCCGGCCGGCGTCCCCTACTTGGAAGTCGTCCTCGTTGAGCGCCCGAGCTACGGTCAGGTTTTTCGTACCCTCGAGTCGGTCACCTACAACGGGGTCGACTACGGCCCCAACGCACCCATTCTCGCAAACCGGATAATATCAAACGCGAATGTGATCTCCTATCCGACTGGCGTTGACTACGGGGGCGGCCACCTCGGCAACGGCGAGGCCTGGCTCTTCCTCGGCGCCCTGGATGCCGCCGGGATTCCCAAGCCGAGCGCGGGTAACATCCTCGAGGTGATCTGGGACTTCGATCCGCCGACCAGCTTCGGCACCACGGCGCAGTTTTCCGAAATCCGCTGGCCGGTTTCCGATTCCGGATGCGGGTCCGAATTCGGATACGAAAGCGGTTGTTGGATGACGGTCTCCGATCAGGATCTCACGGTTCAGGTCACTTCCCCGTATTCCGTGCAGCATGGTGCCGTTACCACTCACAGTTTTCTGCTTGCCCGGACCAACTTGGCCCACTATGTCTACGATGTCAAGGTCACCATGAACCTGGACCCGGACAGCAACGTCCGGGATTTTGCCTACAAGGTCGGCACGACAGTGTTCAGCGGCTTCACCAACCAGGGCGGCGCCGGGATTTCGGCGTTCGAACCGACCGTGGTTGGCAATACCCTGGAGTGGGATTTCCGTGCCAAAGGTTACCGGGTTTTAGAGGCGGTCGGCAGCATCAGCGTGGACCTGCTGACTTCGCCGTGCGAAGTCGGTACCTCGTACTCGCTCGCGGTGGATTACAATCGCTATGCCGGTTACGAAGCCGACCCGGGCGGTACCGGCGCCCGGGCCGCCACCGTCACCGACACCGCGAACCCCGTCCTCTATTCGCCCACCCTGACGACCACGGTTACGCCCTTGGCACGCACGGCCGTCAATCACGATGACTATTGGATGCTGCGCGTTGCCAACACCGGCTATGCTCCGGCCTGGAACCTCGGCCTCACCGCCACCGTCGGTTCGGCCATCGTCGTCGATGGCGCCAAACTGATGTCCGGCGCTGACTGGACCTACACCAACGGCACTCAGATCGCGCCGTCCGGCGTAGCGGCCGGCGGCAACATCACCTGGACTTTTCAGGGCGTGGGGTACTACAGCGGGCTGGGCCCATTTGTACCCAGTAGTGTGTCCAACGGCGTCACGCTCCTTACGTCAGGTGTCGACAAGGACCTTCTCTCCGTCGGCCAGTGGGCGTGGGCCTCGAACGGCACATCCAACACGATCTACGTCAATCTCGGCGGCGCTGTGCCCGATGCGACGCCGTTGAGTATGACTGCGGTCGGCACGCAGACTTTCCCCGAGGCGCTCTACGGGTGGGTGCAGGTTGGTGCCACTTTCACCTACTACCTGCAGAGGGCTGGTGGCGGCGATCCGGGCCCATTTGTACCCAGTAGTGTGTCCAACGGCGCCACGCCCCTTACGTTAGGTGTCGACAAGGACCTTCTCTCCGCCAACCAGTGGGCGTGGGCCTCGAACGGCACATTCAACACGATCTACGTCAATCTTGGCGGCGCTGTGCCCGATGCGACGCCGTTGAGTATGACTGCGGTCGGCACGCAGACTTTCCCCGACGCGCCCTACGAGTGGGTTCAGGTTGGCGCCACCAACACCTACTATGTCCGCGGCGACCCCGACGGCACCGGCGGCCTCAGTGATGTTGACGGCGACGGCTACTGCGATGACCTCGCCTCGGGGGCGACGCTGTACATCCTTGTGAAGCTCCATTATATCGGCTGCGTTTCTTCGAACATGAGCATCAGCCTGGCCACGCAGGCCGGCGGTGAATTCCCGGTGGGTACCGCCTACACGACGCCGGTGGTCACCACCCGGCCGGCGGCTTTCTGCACTACGGGCAGCGGCAGTTCTACGGTTACGGAAGCCACGGAAGGGTTCCAGACCGTCCATGTGAGCCCGAAACTTGCACTGTGTACATCCAAACCGCTCAAGTTCCGGGTCAAGAACATCAAGACCCCCACGGTTTACGAACCGGTGTTCCGCCAGTACATCCCGAAAGCGGCAGACTACGGGGTTACGGCGGACTTGACCGGCTCCACCTATGACTTGGACATGAACGGCGACGGCACCTACGAAAGCACGGGCCTTCCCCTCCCGCCCCCGACCATTATTCCGGGCGCCGTCGGGCAACCGGATACGTACCAATGGAGTTACACTCAGTTTTCCGGCGCCTTCAACAACGGTTTCCCCTCCGGTGCCATCATCGACATGAATATCCTGATCTGGGGCGATTGCCGGGCGAGCCACAAAACGATTACCTTCGGTTCCCAGATCGGGTATAAGACGCTCTGCAACGATGTCCGCACCACGACTCAAGTCAATACCAGTGTCGAACTGCTCGACCTGATCGGGACGATCACCATCGAAGCTCGGAACGTGACCACCGGCGGTACCTTCGCCACCACTCCGGTCATCGGCGGTACCAATGACCAGATCGAGTATCGCCTGACGCTGAAGAATGACGGCGGCACCACGCTCCCGAAAGCGACTCTCGCCGTCACCCTACCGGCCAACTTCTCGGATGTGACCAGTTCGGTCCCGGTCTGGGGCGACCATACGGGCAACGTCCTGACCTGGACCGAGAGCGATATGACCGTTGACAACCCCAAGAAAATGCCGTTGGAACAGGCGCAGACCACCCAGTTCACCTTCACCGCGAAACTGAACGGCGCCAGCGTCTGCGTGAACCGCGATGTATCCGCCGTACTGACCCTGGGCTGTCTGGCCACGGGCCCCATCGCCGCCTGTACGCTCGACAGCACCACCACCACGCATTCCCTGGTCACCGTCCCGACCATGGCCAATCCTGAAGTGTTCCTCTCCGCCACCGACCTCGCCGGCGCCGGTACCGCCTTGACCGCCAACGGCATCGTCACGGCCGCCCTGACCGGTAAAGCCGGCCCGGCCAAGGACCCGGTCCTCACCCTCACCATTCCCGCCGGCTGGACCTATGACGTCGTCGGCACCCACGACTTCTCCGAGGTAAACGGCGGCGCCGCCGGCGGGATTGACGGCGTCTCCGTCGGCTCATCCGGGAGCGGCCCGACGACCATCACCGCCACCTTCACCAACAGCGCCGGCGCGGTGCTGTTGCGCGACGGTAAAGTCGCCCGCTTCCGCATCAAGGTCGTGCAGAATAGTTGCTTCGACATTACCTACGACGCAACCGTGCAGACGGAAACCACCTCCGTCGAGGGGGGCAACAGCCTGGATCCCGTGGAGCCCGTCGACTTCGCGGTCAGCGCCTCGCTGGCCTATAAGGACACCTGCGATGTGGCCCAGACCCCGGCGACCGCGAGTGCGTCGCTGACCGTCAAGACCCCCGACGTGGATACCTGGGTTTCCGGCGACACGCCCAGCATCGTAACCGGCGTGGCCGACACCGCCTCTCTCACCGTCAACCTCAAGAACAACGGCGACGCTCCGGCCCCCTACGTGACCGCCTATGTCGCCATCGGCAACGCCTGGACCGTCAACTCCTGGCCCGCTGGTTTCGGCGGCGACCTCAACCTCTGCGGCTCCGAATATGCCTGGGTGCAGCGTGGTGGCAGTGGGAACGTCTACTACCTCATCGCGGCGGGAAAGGCGGGAAGTGAGCGCGATCCTGGCCTTTTCCTTCCCACCGCCCTTGGCTCGGCCCCCGCAAAGGCGAACATTGGACTCGTTCTCGCGTCCGGAGATTGGTGCTACGGCGATCCCGATGCCTTCGGCTTCTCCACAGTGTATTACTATAGCGGCAGTGGCCTAGCCCCCAGCGTTTCTCTGCTCGCCACCGTGCCCGCGCTCACCGTTCCCCCAGCGCTCGCCCCGGCTGCTCTGCGCCAGACCACCAACGGCGGCGGCACCTACCAGCCCGGCGTCATCGGCGGCGTCAACCACTTCCGCGTGGTCCGGCAGACCGTTGCCGACATCGCTGCTAGCGCCACCAGCACTCTCGCTTTCGGCCTCACCGTCGCCAACAAGACCGAACCCCTGGCCTTCCTTGCCTACGGCCGCGGCGAAGTCCGCAAGGTGGATGGCACGACCTCCATGGGCGACTACTCCGAGGACTCCTACCTGGCCGGCATCGTCGGCTTCAACCTGGCCAAGACCCTCAATGACACCAGCGAGATCTTATCGAGCGGCAACACGGTGCAGATCGGCGAAGACGTGCGGGTCAAACTGGCGGCGGAGTGGTTCGGCGGCGGTAGTCAACTCATCACCGCCGCCTCGATCACCGACGACCTCCCCGCCGGCCAGGGCCACATCAGCTCAACCTTCACTCCTGCCGGTGGCAACATGCTGGCCCCGACTACGACCACCCTCACCAATGCCGGTACCGACGTGGCCAACATCATCGCCACGAATGCAGGTACCCAGATCTTCTCGGGCTTCGGCAGCATCGATACCAGCACCGCCGCCAAGACCGCCGAGATGTTCGTCTGGTCGCGGATCCTGAACAACCAAAGCGGTGCCCCTTTGACCTATATCAACAAGCACGGGGAAAGCAAGATCGACACCGCCGACGCCTCTGCCTTCACCTACCTCGGCCGGTCCTTCACCAAGGACTCCTCCGGTTTCGCCGACGCCGGCCTGACCGCGACTGTCACCATCAGCGAACCCGCAGTCCCCATCGACTCGTTTCAGGTGGTCGATCTGACCGTGTATCCGGATCCCACCGGACACTGGGTCACCTCCATTGCCAGCATCGCCGTCGGCCATAGCGTGCGCTTCATACTGGTGGCGACGGCGACCGCCGCCAAGGCCACGCCGTTCGAGGCGGTCTTCACCCTCGACATGGCCGATTCCATCACCTACACGTCATCCTCCGACACGGGCGCGGGGGGCACCAACAGCGTGGTCACCTGGCCCGCCGTCGACCTGGTTCCCGGCACGACCTATACTCGCACGGTCGACGCTGTCATCAGCACCGCCACCAACCCGACACAGTTGATGACCAACACCGCCAAGGTCGATTTCGACAGTCTCGATGGCGCCAGCGGCGCCGAGCAGACCCCGCTCGGGACTACCGACACCACCACCGGCGCCCGCGCCTACACCACGACGGCCGAGACCAACGTCACCATCACCAGTGAAAACGTCGAAGTCGTCGGCAGTACCTTGGTCAGCAGGAGTTCGGAACCCGGCACCGCCACCGCTGGCGACCAACTCACGGCTGATGTGACCCTCGGCGAGGAAGTCGAGATCATGCTGGAGGTCCTCATCCCGCCCGGGACGGTGGACAATCCGGTCATGTCGTCCGTCCTACCCACCGGCCTGACCTTCGTGGAAGCCAGCCATGCCACCATCACGGACACTGATCTCCAACTCAGTCCGGTCACCAGTTCCTCCGTGACCTACGACAGCGGCACCCGGAAAGTGAGCTGGGCC
>CAILKC010000102.1 GCA_903834675.1 uncultured Victivallales bacterium
CCGCTGGATCTGGCAGACGTCCGCCGTGATGCTGCTTGCCGCCCTGGAGCCCGCGATGCCCAGCCCGTTTCGGGCGGGTTCGCGGTATCCCCATGTACGGCGGAAGCCCCGGCAGGGGCCGGTGCGGACCGCCGGCTCCAGCGTGCCTACCACCCGGAAAGAGAAGCAGCCCTGGGCCCCAGCGGGGGCAGGTCAGCTCCGTAGGGGCTTCTGCCCGGCACGGCGGGGCGCTAGAGGCTCGACTACATACCCGCGTCGCGACCGGCCTGCGCCCTGGAAGTCTCCTACAAGGGTCCAGGGCACAGCCCTGCGGTGTCTTGGACGACCGGGGCTTGCTCGCGGAGCCATCGGGAAGCGGTTATACTGGGGCTACGAAGACGGCTCTGGCAGGGCGACGTCTGCCGGGAGGATCTCACTGATCCGAACGGTTCCAGGCCTGGTCCCCGGCGCTGGGTGGTCAGGAACGGGACCGGGAGGGGGTGAGGCGGGCGGGCGTGGCTAGTCAGGTTGAGGCCTGTGGTGGACGAGGATGTCGGAAAGGGGTGTAGGCGTATGAGACTGGCTTTCTTGGGGGCAGGCAAGATGGCGACGGCCATGGCGCGGGGGCTGGCGCAGAACGGGATCGTCGGGGCTGAAGAGATGACGGCGTGCGATGTTTCGGCCGCGGCACGCTCCTGTTTCACTGAGGCGACGGGCGTAAGCTGCGCTGAGGCTCCGGGGAAAGCCTTCACGCAGGCGGACATTGTGCTTCTGGCGGTGAAACCGCAGATGGCTGAGGAGGCGGCGCGCGCGTTGCCGAGATTGGGGCCGGAGGTGCTCATCATCTCAATCGCCGCGGGGGTCCCGCTGGCCCGCCTACAGGATTGGTTTGGTACGGGCCGGGTGTTGCGAGTGATGCCCAACACGCCGCTGTTGGTGGGGCAGGGCGCGACGGTGTACGCACGCGGCAGCGAGGCGCGGGACGCGGATGCGGCGCGGTGCGAGCAGATTTTTGGGGGTCTGGGCAGCGTGCAGGAAGTGCCTGAGGGGTGGATGAATGCGGTTACGGCGCTCAGCGGGAGCGGTCCGGCGTATGTTTTCGAGATGGTGCAGGCGCTTACCGATGCCGGCATTGCGGTGGGACTCCCCGCCGAGCTTGCCCTGGGATTGACGGTGCAAACGCTGGCGGGGGCGGCGGAGATGCTGCGGCAGGAACTAGGCAGCCCGGATGACTTGCGCCGGGCCGTCACCTCGCCCGGAGGCACCACCGCGGCGGGCTTGGCGGTACTGGAGGCGGGCGGTTTCCGGCCGTTGATCCGCCGGACGGTGCAAGCGGCCTACAACCGCGCCGACGAACTCGGAAAGGTCGGGGACCAGAGCTTGCCAAGTGGGCCGACCTCGGCGTCGAGGTAACGGCCGCGGCGACACGTACGTGCTAGAGTTCCTCGATCCGGACCTCGTCTACCCAGTACTCGCCAGGGTGGTGGAAGAACAGGGTGAAACCGATCTGCGTGGTGCCCTCGGGCGTGGTGAAGACGTGTGGGAACAAGCGCCACTGCTCCAGCTTGTCCGTGGCCTTGGTGCCGCTCCACGAGTAGCCCGTGGTCGGGGTCACCGCCGCGCCGGTGGCAGCGCGGAAGATGACCCGGGTGATGGGCGCCTGGTCGCGCACCTGTGGGTTGAGGGTGACCGTGCGGTTGTAATGGGCCAGCACGATCCTGTAACCGGTCTTAGGCTTGACTTCCGCCGTCAGAGTTAGGCTGCCCAGGCCGCCCGGGGGCACCGTCAGGCGCACCGCCTGAGTGCCACACCAGGCCCGCTCGCTGACCAGCTCGCAGACGGCCCCGCCGCTGGCCTGCGCATTCAGGCGCTTCTGGACGTCCGCCGGGAGCAGATCGTCAAAGCTGCCGTACTGGAACGACACCGGCTGGCCTTCGCCGCCCAGCAGCAGGGGGGCAAAGCGCTGGGGGACGTGGTAGCCGCCAAAGGTGGGGCTGACCGCGGTGTACTCGTCGGGCTCCGCGTTGCCCCGCCGAGTCCGGCAGACGTTGACCTTCCACCCGGGTCCCGGCGCCACCCCGAAAGCCGCAAACGGAATGGCTAGCTCGACCGCCCAACCGTGCGGCTGAATCATGACCGCGGAACGGGCCCGCGACTCCCACTTCACCTCGCCCTGCGCCGGGTCGCCGGTCGGGTGCGCGCCATCATAGAGACCGCCACCGGCTCCCACGGCGATCTGGTAGTAGGCTGGCGTGCCAGGCGGCTGCACGAAAACTTCGACCGCGTCATCGTCAAAGAGCTTGACCTCATCGTGGCCGGTGGTGGCCCCGATCAGCTTGCCCACAGTCGGCTCGCGCCCCTCGACGAAGACGTAGAGAGAGTCCTGATCGCAGGCCAGCTTCGCCCGTGCCCCCAGTTCCGGCGGCACCGCGCTCCTGGCCAGCAGCAGGTAGTAGGCCGGGGCCTGCTTCCAGACCGCCTCGTCGGCAAGCCCGTCGAGCGTCGGTGGCGTCGCCGCCGTCGGGGCGCTGAGTTGCAGTGGCCGGGCATTTCGGGTGAACTGATAGAAAGCGCCGTCCGGTGACACCCGCGCCGTCTCCGCCTTGTCAGCCGCGGCGATGGCCTTGGTAAAGGTCGGCGCGTAGACGGCAAGCCGCGCTTTGGCGGCCTCACGGAGCTCCACGGCAGCCTTCAGCAGCGCCACGTCTTGCTCGTTGAAGGTCGACTGTATCTCCAGACGGCCGGCGGCGATCATACCGCGCACCGTCGCCAGCATGAAATCGTGGTGATCCCGCAGGCGTGCCAGGCGCTGCTTCTCCAGGTTGGAGAGGGGCCTGGCCTCAGCCTGCTTCATCAGTGTCTCGGCTTGGTCCAGGATTGGCCAGTAAGCCGCCAGCGTCTGTCCGGGCGAGTTCATGCCTTCGATCTTACCCGCCATCGCCTTGACCGCGGGTTCCGCCACCGTCTCCCCCTCCAGCATCACCCGCCGCAAGCGCCCTTCCAGTAGGTCATAGTAGGCCTTGACCTCCACCCCGGCGGCGCCGTAAAGCGCGTCGTAGTACTGCTTTTCGAGGGCGCGGGCGTCGGCGTTGCCATCCCACATGAGGCGGGCCATCAGGTAGTGCCCCGCACCCAGTTGCTCGTAGGTCTGGCCGATGTACAGATAGCCGCCACGCATCCCAATGGCCTGCTCCGCCTTGAGGCGCTCGAGCAGATGGCTGGTCATGGGAGCCATCAGGTGTAACGACGGCGGCCCGTAGTAGTAGATGTCATACTTGGCGAACGTGCGAGTGAGGGCCACCCACTTCTTCTCGCCCTCATGCTCCGCTTGCCAGCCTTGTCCCTGGCCGAAGGCGCTGTTGGTGGCCTGCATCAGGTAAAGCATCGGGTGCAGGGTCTTCTCGCGCACCGGGGGGCGCTGGTAGTAGCTGTACACATAGGCCCCAAGCAGCTTCCCCGGACAGGTCGGCGCGACTCTCTCAGCGATGGCGTTGTAGAAGTGCAGCATGCGGTCGGTCAGCACCGGCATACTCGGGTCGTCCGGCAGGAACTCGCCCCCGTCCAGCGCCCGGCAGTCGGCGCACTCGCAGAAACCCCCGCCATCGTTTGGCGAAAGCGAGAACATGTCGCGGTCAGGGTTGGCGGTGAAATAGGCCATCGCCGCCTGCGCGAAGATCTCGATCACCGCTGGGTTCGAGGTGCAAACCTGACCACCGTGCGAGCCCATGTAGTACTTCGCCTGCCGCTCGCCCCGCACCAGCGCATAGTACTCCGGATGCTCCTTGCCGTAGGTGCCCACCGGCAGAATGCCGAACCAGTTGTGCCCATGCTGCACCGAGAAGGGGTGCCCGAGCCGCAGGCGCCGCCCGTAGATGCCGTAGGTCGCGTCGGCAGGCCCGTAGGCGAGGGCCCGGTAGGACCAGCCCGGGTTGGCGGTGAGATCCACCGCCGGAATCGTGACGGTAGTGTGGCGCGGCACCACCGTCCCCAATTCATCATCCCAGGCAAATACGACCCCTAGAAAACGCTCCAGGAAGTCGTAGACTGCGCTCAGAGTGCCGGTGTTCACCGGGTAGTTGGAGCCAATCCGGGTCGGGTCGCCGTCCGTATCGCTGCCGACCAGATGCGCATCCTGCCCGAGTACCCGCAGGTGAAAGCCTTCCGGCTCCAGGTCGTCGGGCCGGACTCCCGCGGCGGTGGACGCCGCGCTGGGACCGACGAAGAGGTGGCCCGGGCCCGGGCGGACTTGCGTCACAATCGGCAGCTTGACCCCGGTGGACTGCTCGATGAACTGCTGCAACTCGTTGGCGGCGAAGCGCGCCGGGCGGGTCGCCTTCTCCGGTAGCACGATGTCGTAGCCGCTGGCGCCATCCTTGACCAGGGTCAAATCCGCCGCCACTGGGAGAACCCCGAACGCTAAGAACCACAGGCTGAGCCCAAGACGCATTGGAAAGACCTCCACACGGAACCCCTCGAGGCTGCTAGACTCGTCTGGTCGGGGAAGGCACCCTCGCCCATACCGTCCGTTGTACCATACCCCAGCAGGCCATGCTTGTCAGGCGGCGGCAACTCTGCGCCGTGGTGCGAGGCGGCGAGTGACGGTATAGTGTGCGTCCTTGACCCCTGCGCGTTTCCGCCGTCCGGCGGTTGGCCGGGCTTGCCGCCGGTCAGACCCCCGCGGTCCTGGGCGACCCAAGAGGAGAGCGACCATGCGTTATGAACTGATGCGCCCCCACCAGCTTCGTCAGGCGATTGACGAGAAGTGGCCGGTTATCCTGCCCCTCGGCGTGCTCGAGTACCACAGCGAGCATCTGCCCGTGGGCATGGATACCCTCGCCGTCAGCCGCTGTTGCGAGATTCTCGAGAACGAGATGAACCTGGTGTTGCTGCCGCCGTTCTACTACGGCGCCGCCAGCTATGCGGTCGAGCCCGCCGCGCGCAACGGCTCGGTTCAGGTCGATTCGACCGTCCTTCTGCCCTTTGCCAAGGACTTGTTTAAGTCACTCATCCGTATTGGCTTCCGCAACATACATTTCATCATCCATCACCAGTCCGAGAACTTTGCGGCGGGCATGCCGACGGACCTGGCATTCAAGCTGGCGGCGCGGCAGGTGATCTTCGAGTACCTCGAGGGGCCGGCGGGCAAGGAGGGCTGGTGGGGCGACAACGCCATGGAGCACTACTACGAACAGCACGATGCCGGCACCGACCCGTTCAGCTGGATCAAAGGCCATCCCCTCATGGATGCGGACATCATTGCGCGCTTCCCCTTTGACCACGCCGGTAAGGGTGAGACTAGCCTCATGATGGCCCTCTGCCCGGAGACCGTCGACATGGGCCATTTCGATGCCAAGAAGTGGTACGTCCGTTCCGCTGCCGAGGCCTCGCGGGAACTCGGTGAAGAGGGCGTCCGCATGATCCTGGAACGCCTGCGCCGTCTCCTCAAGATCGCCTGAACGGCGAGCCGTCGCGGCGGGCCGCGGGTCTTGTGGAGAGACGCCTGGCCTCAGGCGCGGGCGGTGGCCCCCCACCGCATCTCCAGCGGCTCTGGAGCGCCCGGGGCTCCCGGGCACTGGCCGCGAGCCGCGGCCGGTCCATTCCCCTGGAGAGACGCCTGGCCTCAGGCGCGGGCGGTGGAGCCCACCGCATCTCCAGCGGCTCTGGAGCGCCCGGGGCTCCCGGGCACTGGCCGCGAGCCGCGGCCGGTCCATTCCCCTGGAGAG
>CAILKC010000103.1 GCA_903834675.1 uncultured Victivallales bacterium
CGTGACGCTGACGCTGGCGTCCAACAGCGGCAATCTGGCGAAGACCGGCTCTGCCTTCGCCGGCTGGAACACCGCCGCTAATGGCTCAGGCACGGATTACGCTGCGGGCGGGAGCTACACCGCCAATGCGGCCGTCACGCTTTACGCGAAGTGGACGACGGGGGCGATTTCGTTGGGCGATGCGCTGGATGCTCCGTCCCTTCCCTGGACGACGGGGGGTAACGCTAATTGGTTCGGCCAGGCAGCCGTCACACATGACAGCGTAGATGCGGCGCGATCCGGTGCCATCACTCACGTTCAGCAGAGTTCGATGGAGACGACGGTATCAGGGCCGGGAACGATCAGTTTTTGGTCTAAGGTGTCATCGGAGGGGGGTTGGGACATCCTGCGCTTCTACATTGGAGGTGACGCGCCTCTGTCTATTTCCGGGGATTCAGATTGGGCACAGCGCAGTTATTCCGTACCGGCAGGAACGCAGACCCTGAAATGGGAGTATGTCAAGGACGGATCTGTAGACAGTGGATCCGACTGCGCATGGATTGACCAAGTGCAGTGGACGCCTCAGTCCACCACCTACACCCTTACCGTGAACTCCTCCGGGGCGTCCGGCGTTGCTATCACGAGTTCTACCGGTCACGGCGGTACCACCCCTTTCACCAAGACCGGCATTGCCACCGGCGCGAGCGTATCGCTGACGGCTCCGACGGTAACCGGTTACACCTTCAGCGGTTGGACTGGCGCACTGACTTCGTCCAACCCCGCCATCACCCTGACGATGGATGCTGACAAGACGGTGACGGCCAACTACGTGGTGATCACGCGGACCCTGACAGTGAACTCATCCGGAGCAAGCGGCGTTGCGATCACCAGCACCACCGGCCAGGGCGGCACCACCCCTTACACCAAGGCCGGCATCGCCAACGGCGCGAGCGTGTCGTTGACGGCACCGGCTGTGACCGGGTACACTTTCACAGGCTGGACTGGCGCGGTAACTTCGTCCAACGTCACCATTCCCCTGACGATGGATGCCGACAAGACGGTGACGGCGAACTACACGGTAGTGCCCCGCACGCTCACGGTGAACTCATCCGGGGCAAGTGGCGTTGCCATCACCAGTTCCACCGGTCATGGCGGCACCACCCCTTACACCAAGGCCGGCATCGCCAACGGCGCGAGCGTGTCGTTGACGGCACCGGCTGTGACCGGGTACACTTTCACAGGCTGGACTGGCGCGGTGACTTCGCCGAACGCCACGGTTACCTTGACGATGGATGTCGACAAGACGATGACGGCCAACTACGTGGTGATCACGCGGACCCTGACAGTGAACTCCAGCGGGGCAAGTGGCGTTGCGATCACCAGCACCACCGGCCAGGGCGGCACCACGCCCTACACCAAGACGGGCCTTGCCAACGGCGCGAGCGTGTCGCTGACGGCGCCCACAGTGACCGGGTACACCTTTACCGGCTGGACTGGCGCGGTAACTTCGTCCAACGCCACCGTTCCCCTGACGATGGATGCCGACAAGACGGTGACGGCGAACTACACGGTAGTGCCCCGCACGCTCACGGTGAACTCATCCGGGACAGCCGGCGTTGCCATCACCAGTTCCACCGGTCATGGCGGCACCACCCCTTACGCCAAGGCCGGCATTGCCAACGGCGCGAGCGTGTCGCTGACGGCTCCGGCTGTGAACGGGTACACCTTCACCGGCTGGACCGGCGCGGTGACTTCTCCTAACGCCACCGTTCCCCTGACGATGGATGCCGACAAGACGGTGACGGCGAACTACGTGGTGATCACGCGGACCCTGACAGTGAACTCCAGCGCGGCAAGCGGCGTTGCGATCACCAGCACCACCGGCCAGGGCGGCACCACGCCCTACACCAAGACCGGCCTCGCCGACGGCGCGAGCGTGTCGTTGACGGCACCGGCTGTGACCGGGTACACTTTCACAGGCTGGACTGGCGCGGTAACTTCGTCCAACGTCACCATTCCCCTGACGATGGATGCCGACAAGACGGTGACGGCCAACTACACCTACACTGACGTCACGGCACCGACCGTGACGCTGGCCAGTGTGGCGCCGGACCAGACCAACGTCAGTCCCATCCCCTTTACCGCGACCTTCAGCGAGAGTGTCACCGGCTTCGCCCTTGGTGACATCACCGTCACCAATGGCACGGCTGGCACCTTTGCCGGCTCCGGGTCGAGTTACAGCTTCGTGGTGACACCTGCCAGTCAGGGCACGGTTACCGTCAATATCGCCGCGGGAGTTTGTCAGGACGCCGTCGGCAATCCCAACACGGCCGCGGCGGCGCTTTCACGCGTCTACGACACCGGGCCGCCGGCAGCGGTGCTGGCCAGCACCGCGACCGCTGCGACCAACGTCAGCCCGATCCCCTGCACCGTCACGTTCAGTGAGGGCGTGACGGGCTTCGTGCTTGGTGACATTGGCGTCACGAATGGCACGGCGGCCAGCTTTGCCGGTTCCGGGACGAGCTACAGCTTCGTGGTAACGCCTGGAGGTCAGGGCACGGTTACGGTCAACATCGGTGCGGGAGTTTGCCAGGACGCCGCGAGCAATCTCAACACGGCCGCGGCGGCGCTGTCTCGGGTCTTTGACAGCATCCCGCCCTCGGTGACGCTTAGCGCGCCTTCGTCCGCGCTGGCGAGCACGGGGCCGGTGCTCTACACCGTGACCTACTCCGGCGCCAACACGGTAACTTTGGCAGCCGGCAACGTGACGCTGAACAGGACCGGTACCGCCAACGGCAATGTCGCGGTTACCGGCAGCGGCAGCGCGACACGCACGGTGACCATCTCGGGCCTCACTGGCGACGGCACGCTGGGCATTTCGCTGGCTACCGGTAGCGCTGCGGACACTGCGGGAAACACTGCACCCGCCGCAGGCCCCAGCCAGACGTTCGTGGTGGCCGTCTCCCCGGTGCTGGCGGTCTCCCCGGCAACGGTTTCCTTCGGGGCGGTAACGCTGGGTGACGAGGCAATCCTCTCGGCACTGGTCTTCAACCCCGGCACCGCCTCCGTCACCGTGCAGGGGGTCAGCGCCACGTCTACGGCGTTCAGCGTGGCCGATTTTGCGGGCACCCTGGAGGCTGGTGAGGTGCTCTTCCTCCCGGTCTTTTTCGCGCCCACGGCGGTGACCGTCTACGGCGGCTTGCTGGAGCTTACTACAGCGGGGGGGAACATTCAGGTGCCCCTAACCGGGAGCGGGGCGGGGGCGCCGGTGCAGTTGGAGATGGACCGCGTAATCACGCCGCCGATTGCGTCAGGTACCTTGATTGATGTGCCCGTGCGGCTCGTGAACGCGACCGGCTTGGCGGTGTTCAACTTCCGTGCCGAGTTTGATGCCACCCGGTTCGAGTTTGTCGAGTTTGTCGAGTTTGTCGCTGATACGGCCCGGGTGAAGAGGACGCCGGACGTGTCGACTCCGAGCGCCGCCGCCGTGCTGGTGGTGGTAGCGGATCTCACCGGTGACGCCGCGGTGTTGGCTGGCGACGGCCTCTTCGGGACCCTCAGGGTGCGCAGCACGGCAGCACTTGCGGCCGCTGTCGTGCCGCTGGTTGTGACCGCCGTCAGCGCCATGGACATCAGCATGAACAGCGTCTCAGTCGCTGCCCGCAACGGCGAGATCCAGATCGGGGCGTTCGTGCCATCTGTAGACGTCGACACCGACGGTCAGACGAACTTTCGCGATGTGGTGTTCATTCACCGCCGCCTCATGGGACTGCCCACGGTGAAACCAGAATGGACCCTCCCAGTGGGTGAGACTGAGGACATGGTCAATGCGCGTATCGGCGACCTGCAACAAGATGCCTTCGACGGCTTCGCCCCGCTGGATGTCGACCACGACGGTTTCTGCAATTTTCGGGATGTCGTTTTCCTCCATCGCCGCCTCATGGGGCTGCCCACGGTGAAATCCGAGTGGACTCTACCAGTAGGCGAGACCGAAGCGGCCGTTAACACGCGCATCGACAGGCTGCGGAAGTTGTGATCAAAGGTTCAGTGACATGGAGTTGATGAATATGAAGACATGGATGATGTCGGTGATCATGGTGCCCGCGATTCTGGCGGCCAGTCGCGGTGCGGCTGGGGACCGGGTGTTTCTGGAATCGGGCGGCAGAGATGCGCAGACGGGGGCGGTTCGAGTGACCGTGTGCCTGGACACCGAGAGACCTCTGCTTTGCCTTTCCATCAAACTTCTGGCGGCTGGAGATCGCCGCGAGCTGGGATCGGCAAAGACTGTCATCAACGAAGGCCGCCTGCCCTGGAAGAATCGGGCCGTAAGCGTCGATGGGGCGGGCGCCCGCCTGGCATTCAACGTAGCGGACATGAGCGGCGAGAACACCATGGTCACGGCCGGAAACGGCTGGGTCTTCGCGGTGGATATCACCTTAGCGCCGGGGGCCGCGACGCCGGAGATCAGAATCGACGAAGCCAAGGCCTTTGACCGCAACGGTGATGAGGTCAAGCTAAGTTTCGCCAACCGGTGATTGGTCTGCCCGGAGCGCCGGGTAGGGAGGCGCTCCATGCGGCATCTCTGTCGAGAGCACCTGAGGAGAGCAAGGCATGCGCGATCTGCTGCGACTGGTTGTGGCCGCTATCGTCCTGGGGTGGCCCACCGCGGCCGTTGCAGCCGGGAACGCGCTCACCGCCCAACAGGTCACCGTTGCGGCTCCGCCCGCGACCGTGAGCGTGGCGATCTCGTTGAGCGTGGACCGCCCACTCGCGTCATTGGGGTTCAGCCTGGAGTTCAACGCAGACTACCTCGAGACCACGGCAGCCCGGGTGATTCCGGTAGCAGCCCACTTCCCCAGTGGCGCGCCGCCCGTCAGTGTAAGCGTGGTTGCGGGGCAGATTACTTGGAGTGTGGCGGACTTCACGGGCGAGACGGTGATTCTGGCGGGCGGCGGGCCGCTGGTATCGGTGGAATTCACGGTCAAGGCCGCATTGGCCGGAGCGCCCGGACAGGTAGCGTTACTGCATCTGAAGGATTTGCGACAGATATACGACACGAACTTGAACGGGGTCACCATTGACACTGTTCAGGACGGCAGTGTGACTCTCGACACTGTGCTGCCGTCCGTGACTCTGGCGAGTACGGCGCCCGCTGTTACCGGTATCAGTCCCATCCCCTTTACCGCGAGCTTCAGCGAGAGTGTCACCGGCTTCACGCTCGGTGACATCACCGTCAGCAACGGCACGGCCGGCGCCTTTGCCGGCTCCGGGTCGAGCTACAGCTTCGTGGTGACACCTGCCAGCCAGGGTACGGTGACGGTCAGCATCGCTGCTGGGGTCTGCCAGGACCAGGCGGGCAACCTCAACAGCGCTGCGGCGCCGATTTCACGGGTCTACGATAGCGGGCCGCCAGCGGTGGTGCTGGCCAGTACCGCGCCTACTGCGACCAACGCCAGTCCGATCCCCTTTACCGCGAGCTTCAGCGAAAGCGTCACCGGCTTCACACTCGGTGACATCACCGTCAGCAACGGCACGGCTGGCGCCTTTGCCGGCTCTGAAGCGAGCTACTCCTTCTTGGTGACGCCGGCGGCTCAGGGCACGGTGACCGTCAGGGTCGCCGCCGGGGTCTGCCAGGATGCTGCGAGCAATCTCAACAGCGCTGCTGCGCCGATTTCCCGCATCTACGACACCGGGCTGCCGACGGTCACTCTGGCCAGCACCGCGCCTGCTGCGACCTACACCAGTCTCATCGCCTTTACGGCGAGCTTCAGCGAGAGTGTCACCGGCTTCACGCTCGGCGACATCACGGTGACCAACGGCACGGCTGGCACCCTTGCCGGCTCTGAAGCGAGCTACTCCTTCTTGGTAACGCCCGCGGCTCAGGGCACGGTGACCGTCAACATCGCTGCCGGGGGCTGCCAGGATCTGGCGGGTAACCTCAACACTGCAGCTACGCCCATCTCGCGGGTCTACGATAGCGGGCCGCCAGCGGTGGTGCTGGCCAGCACCGCACCGGACCCGACCAACGTCGGTCCCATCCCCCTTACCGCGAGCTTCAGCGAAAGCGTCACCGGCTTCACTGTCGGCGACATCACGGTGAGCAACGGCACGGCTGGCGCCTTTGCCGGCTCTGGGGCGAGCTACAGCTTCACGGTGACACCGGCGGCTCAGGGCACGGTGACGGTCAGTGTCGCC